>CASFSC010000138.1 GCA_949296995.1 uncultured Alistipes sp.
AAAGACGGATATGATTTTGATGAAGTAGCTAAGAAAATCAAAGCCGATGATTATTTTGCACATGACGAAACGCATGTTATTAAGGTCGATAGCGTAGATGCACTTTTGGATATGGGACATGGTGTTAATATGACACGCAAAGGTGTTTCTGGGAAAACTCAGGGACAGCGTTTTGAATTCAATATGAGTATCAACAATCCAGCTTTGACGGCACAAATACTTGTATCTTCTGCTCGTGCGGCAATGCGTCAGGCTCCGGGTGCATATACTATGATAGAAATACCTGTCATAGATTATTTGGCCGGGGATAAAGATGATTTGATTAGAAGTTTGGTGTAGAAAGTAGAAATGAAAAAATGTAATTTTTTTATTATCAGGCAGAAATTACATTATTTTGTATTTTAAAACAAAATTTTTTTATATAGTTTTGTGTTATTGGTGATAAGATGTTTGTATTAACCTAACAAATAATAACTTCAAAATTAAATTCACTATGGAAAAATTAGTAGCAACTATTAAAGAACAAATCAATGCATTTGTTGAAAACGCAGACCTTCAGGTAAACAAAAACAATAAAGCTGCAGGTACACGTGCAAGAAAAGCTGCTTTGGAACTCTCTAAATTGCTCAAAGAATTTAGAAAAGTATCTGTTGAAGCTGCTAAGAAGTAATAAGTTTTTTCATTATAAAATGCGCTGTTCGAATTTTCGAACAGCGCTTTTTTGTTTTTTGTCCCATTACATTTATTACATGGAAAATTTCATGCCGACAAAATAGGTTCTCGGAAGCGATGGACCATATATATAGCCTGCATCACGCAACATGCCTGTGTCTATGTCTTTTTGAAAACTGTCAAGAAAGTTTTTTATGCCGGCATTGATTTGCAATACGGTATTACCAGATAGTTTAATGTCATAAGCCAGTTTTATCCCCAAATCCCAAAAACTTTGAGATTTTGTCAATCTGTCCTCTTTAACCTCTCCGCCATAGTAAGGGATTAGCATGTTGCCCGTATATGTCCCGTAAAATGAGGCTTGAAAAGGTTTTATGGGAGTGTAGTTGATCGAGGCATACCCATAACTGTCGGGAGAACGCAACATCCTTTTCTGCGGAGCTATATTAGGATCTTCAGACCATTGGTGGGGTTCTTTATACAGACTTTTTTGATATGTATATCCGGCTTGAAATTCTAGTTTATTGTTCAATGCCATTGTTAGTTCGGCATTTATTCCCTTGACCGTGGCTCCCGATGCATTTTGTCTTTCAAGAAGCAGGTTTCCCTCCGTATCGTAACCAGTCTCTACAAGTGTGAAAACATCTTTTAAATTAGTGTAAAATCCTTCTATCAAAAAATCTGTCTCTATCGATCCGAGAAAACCATTGAGATTTGCCGATGCACTGAAACTATGGGAATATTCAGGTTTCAAATCTGGCGAAATATTTATCAAGGCTACTTCTCCTCCTACGGCTGCTACATGCAGATCTTCGTTATATGCCTGGGGAGCACGGTAGCCGCTCGAATAACTTAACCGCAGACGTATAATGTCAGCCGGTGTATAGCGTAAGTTGACTCTCGGATTGAAGACAACATTTTTTATTTGACTGTTCTTGTCCAATCTCGCACCTATAAGAAAATTTAGTTTCGGACTTTGCCATTCATTTTGAATATATCCTCCCACTGTGTGTACATCCTGTTGTATGTCTCGTTTGTAACCTATCATTTCATCATGCAGGTTGTTCTTGTTGAATTCGACTCCCATGGTCAATTCTGCCGGCATGAAAAGCAATTTTTTCATCGAATAACTATATTGTCCTCCTGCTACGTAAGTTATGTCGTCGGTCTTTCCATAGGCATCTGGATTCTGTCCTGTCCCGAAATAACTGTTTCGCTTTATGCTTTGAATAGAGGTATATACATTGAACTTGTGCAGATAATTGCGTGTAAAGGCATCGAAAGAGAGACCTCCACCGTTGATGCCGTGTTGTAGTTGTTCTGCAATATCTGCTTCGTGGGGCGGAATGTCGAGTTTGTTACCTCCTCGTCTAAATTCTCTTATGTGATGATATTCGGCTGTCAATTTCGTATATGCACTGGTTTTGTAATACCCTCTAAAGCCTAAAGTCTCGGAATTCAGTTTTGGGATTTCGGAAAAGCCGTCGCCGTTGCGGTCGTATTGATGCCTGTCACGCACCATTCCGAATATATAAACGCCTGCCTTATAATCATCCGACACAAACGATCCGTTTAAAGATGTGTTGAAATCTCCCGATTTACCTCCTATTATGTTTGTGGTGTTGGAAACCATGAGAGAATTTCTTACAGGTTCTCTTGTTATAATATTCACTACTCCTCCAATTGCACTAGAACCAAAAAGAGCTGAACCGCCCCCTCGAATAACCTCGACTCTCTCTATCATACTTACGGGAAGTTGTTCCAAACCATATACTGATGCTAAAGAGCTGAAAATAGGCCTGCTGTCAAGAAGTATTTGGGAGTATTGCCCTTCGAGTCCGTTTATTCGTAATTGTGGTACTCCGCAATTTTGACAACTGTATTCAACACGTAAACCGGACTGATAGTTGAGCCCTTCTGCAAGGTTGTTGGATGATGTCCGAGCAAAAGCATCGTTGGAAATTACGTTTACAATGGTGGGGGCCGAACTGCGGTTTGTGGAATTGCGGTTGGCCGTAACGACTATTTGATCCATTGTGATAGTGCTTTCTTTGAGCGTGAAATTGACTTCAATAGTTTTACCGCCTAATGCCTTTACTGGAATCTCCTGACTTTGATATCCTACATATGAGGCTTCCAGCGTGAAATCCTGTTCTGGAATGTTTTTAAGAAAATAATGACCTGTGGCATCGGTTACCATACCGATAGTGGTTCCTTTAATACTTATGCTTACATATGGTAAATGTTCTCCGGTTTTTGCGTCTATTACGTGGCCTGTTATATTGTTATCCGTATTCTGTTTTGTTTGTGCTGCTACAATGACATAATTATATATCATAGCTGCAACAAACAGCATGATAAATTTAATTTTCATATTGATTGTTCGTTAAGTGATAAATGTGATTTGAAATCGTGTTTTATTTACTTAAAAAACAATCGGCGGAGCTCGTAATGATAAGCAATTATTATGGTAATTGTTGATTTTAGTTACAATGCGGCTTGTGACCGGAGTAACTATGGATCTGTAAATTCGTTCGAGAGCTATTGACAAAAATGTAGCCAGTACGAGCGAATTGAATATTTTGATTAATTGAAATTCGGCAGATGAATGGGAATGTCCCGGTGTAGATGAATTACCCGAATATGGGTGGGAGTGAATTATTTTAATCCCTCCGTATATGTGAGCGTGAGGGAATAAGGTGCTTCCAGCATAATATCCGGCGAACAATAATATCGCCAGTAAACTTACTATTTTGCTCCTCAGTACTCTCATGCAGGGTAATTATTCCGATGCAAATATAAGTAAAATAGCAAAATGAAACATCTTTATATTGCTATATAGGTATATATTTGCGGCTGACAACCATTTTTGGTACCTTTGCTAAGATTAAAAAAGTATAATTATAAAACCGATGTTATGATAACCAATGAGAGAGAGAATCGCCAGGCACGTGTCATTGAAATTGCTAATCAGATGATGAATGCCGGCCGTACAGCTCCTAAAGCTAAAGGTGTGGATATCCTTGAAATAATTGCTGTTACGGGTGATGATATTTTGAAACTTGCCGAAGCTACACGCGAAATGTCCGATGAAACAGGAATGAAGTTTTTGCTTCGCGATGCCGATAACATAATGCAGGCGGATGCAGTTATTTTAGTCGGAACGACGACTAAAACTATGGGCTTGAATTGCGGGTATTGCGGATTTCCTACATGTGATGAAAAAATGATGCATCAGGGAGTGCCATGTGTGATGAACAGTGTGGATGTCGGAATAGCTATCGGTTCGATGACGGCGATGGCTGCTGATATGCGTGCCGATTGCCGTGTGATGTTTTCGATAGGGCTCGGAGCTAAAAAAATGGGATTGCTGAAAGAGTGTAACTCTATTTTTGCGATTCCTGTAAGTGTTTCTTCTAAAAGCCCGTTTTTTGATCGTGTAATGAATCATTAATATATATGGCTTTAAATAAAGAGGAATTAAAACATAGATGGAGCAGTCTTCAAGAGAAAATTGCTCTTTCCGGAGCAGATGCGATGTTGATTACTTCCAATATCAATATCTTTTATGTCTCAGGAATGATTTTCAGCGGAGCGGCGTATGTTCCCGTTAAAGGGGATGCGATATTTTTCATGCGGCGTCCGGTAGGTGTCGTGGGTGATAATGTAGTGTATATACGTAAGTGGGAAGATATTGCAGTTTATTTTCAAAATCAAAATATTTTGCTTCCTAAAATATTGCTTACTGAAAATGATTCTGTTTCATACAATGAATATCGTAGGTTGCAGGCTATATTTCCTGATTCCAAACTTGAAAATGCAACTCCATTAATTCGTGCAACGAGAGCCCTGAAAAGTGATTATGAAATAGATGCATTAAAACGTTCTGCCAAAGCTCATACTGCCGTTTATGAAAAAATACCTGCGATGTATGAGTCGGGAATGACCGATTTGGATCTTTCAATTGAAATAGAACGGGAAACTCGTAAACATGGCTCTCTCGGTATTTTTAGAATTTTCGGACAGAGTATGGAGATATTTATGGGGAGCGTTATTGCCGGTGATAATGCCGATACCCCTTCTCCGTATGATTTTGCTTTAGGTGGAGGAGGACTCGACAGTTCTATTCCGATAGGATGCAACGGTACGTTGTTGAAAGAGGGTATGAGTGTTATGGTCGATGTGGGAGGTAATTTTACTGGTTACATGACTGATATGTCACGCACTTTTTCGATAGGTAAGCTAACGGATTTGGCTTATCATGCGCATCAGGTATCAATCAATATACAGTCTGCTGTTGCAAAAATCGCTGCTCCCGGGGTTGAAGCAAAAGAACTTTATAACACTGCATTTGAAATTGCAAAAAAAGAGGGTTTGGAAGATTATTTCATGGGACATCGTCAGAAAGCCGGTTTTGTCGGACATGGAATTGGGTTGGAAGTAAATGAGCTTCCCGTTTTAGCCCCGAGGTCGAGAGATATATTGGCAAAGGGAATGGTATTTGCTTTGGAACCTAAATTTGTAATTCCTGGTGTCGGAGCTGTCGGAATTGAAAACTCATTCTGCGTGACGGATAACGGTGTGGATAAGATAACGCTTTGTAATGAGGAAATTATATCTTTAGTATAAGTTTATATAAATACTGTTATTTTATTTTCTGTCATACAGTTGCCATATTATATGGCAACTGTATTTGTTTTTTTGTGTCCTGAATTGTCGGAATAATAGGCCATTTTTTGTATATTTATAATTGCAATTTATTACCTAACCTATAATATAGATGAAAAAACTTTTGTTGGCATCGGTGATTTGTTGCCTCTTTCTTAATGCAACATATTCACAGGAAAAAATCGTATTGGAAAACGAAAATCTGAAAGTCGTTTTCAATAAATCGGACGGTGCATTGATAAATCTGATAAATAAAAAAACGAATTGGGAGATTGTGAAACGGGAATCGTTAGGACAATCTTTCGAAATGCTCGTTCCTGTCGAAGGCCGACGTTTTAATGTCATATCGGGACAAAAACAAACCTCACCCGAAATAGAATTGTCTGATAACCGTGTCGTTCTGACATGGAAAAATATCTATTCTGAATATCTCCATGAAAAACTGGATATAACATTTAAAGGTATAATTGATCTTGTGCCTCAAGGATTGGTTTATAGCGGAGAGGTGATAAACAATTCTCCATACGATGTTGAATATGTCAGTTGGCCATATATAGGCGAATTATCTGTGCCGAATGAAGACCGTTATCTTGTGTCACAGGATAGAGACAATATTAAGGAATTGTCTCCGATGTTTAAAAATGAACATGGCTATTGGGGCGTGGAATATCCGACACAGTTCAGCGTTCAGCCGGAAGGTGCATTTCTTCTTATACGCAATAATAGACAGGGTTTATGTGTCATAAGCGAACAGCCTGAAGTCTCGGATATGGTAATATGTTCGTATGAGTTGATACCTGGTTATGATGTGGCCAATGTCAATCCTGAATCGGATGTGATGGATGGGCAAATGGTCAGAATTCAGTTCAAAGCAAACCATGTGGCATATGCCCATTCTGGCAGTAGATATAGCATTAAACCATTGTCGGTTACTATGTATGAAGGAGATTGGCATAAAGGAGCCGATATCTATAAAGCCTGGAAACGGAATAATGTTTCAGTCTCATCAAATTCTCCTGCTTGGATTCAGGAACCTTACACATGGCAAGCAATCGGAGCTTCTGATTCAAAAACATTGATTGCAGCGGCAGAATCAGCTAAAAATCATGGAATATCGGTAATTAAATTGTATGGCTGGTATGACAATGAAGGACGGATCATGAATGATCTTTACTCGGCTATCGAAAAGTGTCGTAAGCTGGGGATAAAGGTTGTATTGGATGTTAATTTCACAAGTGTCGATCCTTTTTCTGAAAGATATGAATCGTTGAAAAACGGAGTCATTGACGATCCTTACGGATTTCCATACAATAGAGGAATTATTTGTCCATACAGTGAAACAGCTCGGAATATATTGATGAATTTTGCGGAAAATGACGGAGTCAAAAATGCCGATGGTGTTATTATTAATGATAATGGCTTTACATCGAGAACATATTATTGCTTCAATACTGAACATGGACATGACATACCAGCCTTTTCGGCTCCGGGGAAAATAGCTCTCGATAGTTATTTTGCTGAACAAATGAAACGTATGAGCGATTATGCTGTTATGGAGTACGGCTTTTTCGATTCACAGCAATCCTTTTCTGACGGGTATCAAATAAATTCGTGGGTAGCCGGATCACCCGTACATAGATATATAAATCCAGATTGCAGTATTGTTTATGAATTGGATGTGCGTAATGCACGGCGTAATATGAATGACTGTTTGAAATATGGATATAATATAAGTTTGAACTCAACAATGGGTGATTATCCTAATATAATAGAATATGCACACCAAATAGAATTGCTTAGACGTCGTTTTCAAGAATATATATGGAATGGAAATTTCGTGGGGACTCAGGAGGCAATAGTCAGTGGTGATAATATTTCCTATTCGGTATTCAAATCTCCAAAAGAAGGAAAACGTGCCGTAATCATTGTAAATAATGATGTTGACAAAACGGTCCAGGCAACTGTGAAACTGGAAAATGATAAAGGTCTGCAATTAGTCGTAGTCTCTCCTGAAAATCCGAATCCTGAAATATATTCGGGACATGTAAATATTCAACCTCAATCGGCAGTAGTAATTGTTGAAAAGTAAAATTTCTAAAAACGGTTTTTATGAAAAAATATCTCTTTACAATAATATCCTCGTTTTTTATCTCAGTATCGTGGCTTTATGCTGAAAAAGGTGAATGCAGTTTCAATAGCGATAATATGTCGGCAACGATAAATGTCGAAAATGGGGCTTTGGTTTCGTTTAAGAATAGAATTACGGGATGGCAAATGATTTCTGATGCGAAAGAGGGAAAATCTTTCGTAATGAACATTAAAATGAAAGATGGTCGTCGGATAAGTATAGATGGCTGTAAACAACCTGCACCTAAAGTCGATTTAAATAGTAAACAGATTGTGTTCGTTTGGGATGACCTTTATATTGATAATACAAAACTTCCTGTTTCTTTTACGGGTAAAGTGATATTCAATAACGATGGGCTCGAATATTCAGGAGAGTTGACTAATAATTCTGACATGGTGATAGAACAACTGATATGGCCTTGTCTGGGAGATGTCGCTTTGCCGGAAAATACGGATAAATTGCTGTTTCAGTATATATCTTATTCTACTATGAAGACAGAGGAGATATATCCCGATAACGGGCCTATGAGAGGATGGTGTAATTTGCCTGAAACAGCATTCGCATTGCTGAATAATGGCCGTCAGGGATTATATTTGAGCAGTAAGGATGTCGACTTGGATCAGCTTGTAATGTGTACCTACAATATTATTCCGAATGGTAAATATCGGTTGATGGCCGGAGGTGCACTCTCCAAGAAAGATAATGCCGAACGTAATAATATGAACTTGCAAATATGCGCTGAACGCATGATATACAGTCAACCTAATTCGTCGGTTGAGCTACCTGCTTTTGTCGTTAAACCTTATGAAGGAACATGGCATAAGGGTGCAGATATTTATAAAGAATGGAAACGAACATGGTATAAACCTCCGTATCGTCCGGCATGGATCGAAGATGTGAATTCATGGCAACAACTTCAGATAAACAGTTCTGAGGATGATGTAAATTTCCCTTACACACAACTTGTAGAGTATGCACGTGATTGTAAAAAATATGGAGTTGATGCTATTCAAGTGACCGGGTGGACAAAAGGAGGACAAGATAGAGGAATACCTTCGCACAGTACCGATCCTGCTCTCGGAACTTTCGAACAATGGAAACAGGCCATAGCTGAAGCGAATAAAATGGGAGTGAAAATCATTCTGTTTACAAAATTCACATGGGTAGATCTTTCGTCAGACTTATATGATAAATATAAAGGGTATATAGCATTGAATGACCGGCTTGACAGTTGTTGGCATCAGGGGTACAATTACAATACATATACCCAGTTGATGGGAATAAATACACGGAGATTCGGCGTGTTATGTTTCGAGGATGCTGAGTGTCGTAAATACATATGCGAAGAGTTTCAAAAATGTCTTGACCTGGGTGCACAAGGAATGGTTTATGATGAGAATCAACATCATGCTGGACATATGTTATGTTTTAATCCGAATCATGGACATAAAATACCCGGTTTTTTATATAAAGGTGCAGATCTTCTCGGAGCCGATTTTATGAAAATGGTGAAACAGCAGGATTCTAATTTTATCATGTTCGGGGAAGGTTGTTATGACTTGCAATCGAAATACTATGCAACATATACACGTCCTAATATAGATCAGATACAGGTATTGCGTTACGTGGATCCGTTTTTGCCGATGAATGCAATAGTAATGTGGCACAATGAACGGAATGCCATCAACATGTGTCTTATGGACAGATATGCCATAACGTATGAACCTCGTAATTTCAAAGGCCGTCTCAGTGAATTTCCACGTATAATGGAATATGGACGAAAAGTGGATAATCTGCGTAAAAAATATAAGGATTATCTGTGGAATGCGGAATTCAGGGATACGCAGGGAGCTTCTGCCGAAGGAGACGATATATGTTATTCCGTATTTGTCGGTAAAAATGGTAAAAAAGCCGTCGTAGTGGTTAATAAAAATACAAAAAAGGTATCCAAAGCTAATGTTTCTGTCGATGATTGTGTGCTGTCGGCTTTGACAGTGGTAACTCCCGAAAATCCGGAACCAGTGGAATTTAACGGAAGTATAACACTGGAACCTCAATCAGCCGCTGTAATCATCGAACAGTAGTATCTATGTGCGAATTTACCCTTTCAAATTCCAAGTTTTATTAGTATCTTCGTCCCAATTTATAATACACTTAATATCCTACAATAGTGAAGAGAAATATTTCTAAAGTTCTTGTGCTTGGTTCAGGAGCATTGAAAATCGGTCAGGCCGGAGAGTTCGACTATTCCGGTTCACAGGCATTGAAAGCCATGAAAGAAGAGGGTATATATACCATTCTTATCAATCCTAACATCGCAACTATTCAAACATCGGAAGGTATTGCAGATAAAGTATACTTTCTTCCTTTGACCCCTTATTTTATTGAGGAAGTTATCAAAAAAGAGCGTCCGGAAGGAATTTTGCTCGCATTTGGAGGCCAGACTGGATTGAACTGTGGTACGGAATTGTACAATTCAGGTACTTTAGCCAAATATGGCGTGGAAGTGCTGGGTACTTCGGTTGAAGCAATCATGAATACGGAAGACAGGGATCTGTTCGTGAAAAAACTCAACGAAGTGGATATTAAGACAGCTCGCAGTATGGCTGTGAATACTATGGATAAGGCTATCGAAGCTGCTCAAATTATAGGGTTCCCTGTTATAATTCGTTCGGCATACGTTCTGGGAGGTATGGGTAGCGGATTCTGCAATAACATGGAAGAACTGAAAGTTCTGGCAGAAAACGCTTTTTCATATGCACCGCAGATACTTGTCGAAGAATCATTGAAGGGATGGAAAGAGATAGAGTTCGAAGTTATACGCGACAAAAATGACCACTGTTTTACGGTGGCAAGTATGGAAAATGTCGACCCTCTGGGTATACATACAGGTGAAAGTATTGTTGTCGCTCCGACTTGCTCGCTGACAGATGAGGAACTTAAATTCCTTCAGGAACTTTCAAGAAAAGTTATACGTCATCTCGGTATAGTCGGGGAATGTAATATCCAGTATGCTTTCAATTCCGAAACCGACGATTATCGAGTTATCGAAGTAAATGCTCGTTTGAGCCGTTCATCTGCTTTGGCTTCCAAAGCGACAGGTTATCCTCTCGCTTTTGTGGCTGCAAAACTTGCATTGGGGTATGGACTCGATGAAATAGGCGAAATGGGAACTCCTAATTCTGCATACAAAGCTCCAGAATTGGATTACATGATATGTAAAATACCGCGTTGGGACTTGAGTAAATTTGCAGGCGTTTCCCGACATATCGGCTCAAGTATGAAATCTGTCGGCGAAATAATGTCTATCGGTAAAAGTTTTGAAGAAATCATTCAGAAGGGCCTTCGTATGATAGGACAGGGTATGCATGGTTTTGTAGGTAATCATGACCTCGTCTTTGAAAATATAGAAGATGAACTTGCGAACCCGACCGATATGCGTATATTCGCCATTGCTGTGGCTTTTGAAAAAGGATATACCATAGATAAAATACATGAACTGACAAAAATCGACAAATGGTTCCTCGAAAGACTTGAAAATATTTACAAATATTCTCTTGTAATAGGTAAATATAACAAGGTAGAAGATATTCCTGTCGATGTTATGAAAGAGGCTAAACGTCTCGGTTTCTCTGATTTCCAAATAGCAAGATTGCTCGAAGATACAAACAGCAATATGGAAAAAGAGATGCTTGCTGTTCGTAACTATCGTAAAAAAATCGGAGTATTGCCATCTGTGAAAAGAATAAATACGGTGGCATCGGAACATCCTGACTTGACCAATTATCTGTATCTTACTTATGATGGCTCCGATCATGATATACCTTATATTCATAATAAAAAATCGGTTATCGTATTGGGCTCGGGAGCCTATCGTATCGGTAGTTCGGTAGAATTCGACTGGTGCTCGGTTAATGCCGTACAGACTGCTCGAAAATTGGGATATAAATCTATAATGATAAATTATAATCCTGAAACAGTTTCGACTGACTATGACATGTGCGACCGTCTCTATTTCGATGAATTGTCACTCGAAAGAGTTTTGGATATTGTCGAACTCGAACAGCCGAATGGAGTTATGATTTCAGTGGGAGGACAGATTCCTAACAACCTTGCAATGAAATTGCATCGTCAGGGTGTGCCCATTTTAGGAACTTCTGCACTTTCGATCGACAGAGCTGAAAACCGTCATAAGTTTTCTTCAATGCTCGACTCGTTAGGTATTGACCAGCCTAAGTGGAGAGAATTGACATCATTTGAAGATATTAATGAATTTGTGAAAAATGTAGGTTTCCCGGTTCTTATTCGTCCGTCATATGTGCTTTCAGGGGCTGCTATGAAGGTTTGCTATACAAATGAAGAGGTCGAAAAATTCCTTACGATTGCGGCCAAAGTCTCTAAAGAGTTCCCTGTAGTAGTTTCTGCTTTCATGCAGAATGCTAAAGAGATAGAATTCGATGCCGTTGCACATGGAGGTGAAATCATTGAATATGCTATTTCAGAGCATATAGAATTTGCAGGAGTACACTCCGGAGATGCCACTTTGGTATATCCTGCACAGAAAATATATTTCGAAACGGGACGTCGTATAAAGAAAATCAGCCGCCAGATTGCAAAAGCACTTAATATAAGCGGTCCTTTCAATATACAATTCCTGGCAAAAAATAATGAAATCAAGGTTATCGAATGTAATTTGCGTGCATCTCGCAGTTTCCCGTTCGTGTCGAAAATACTGAAACGTAACTTCATCGAAACGGCGACTCGTATCATGTTGGATGCCCCATATTCAAAAGCAGACAAGACCAATTTCGATGTCGATTGCATAGGTGTTAAAGCTTCGCAGTTCTCATTCTCACGTCTTTTGGAAGCTGATCCGATATTGGGAGTTGACATGTCTTCTACCGGTGAAGTTGGATGTCTTGGCGACGATTTCAATGAAGCTTTGTTAAATGCTATGATATCAGTAGGCTATAATATTCCTAAAAAAGGAATAATGATATCTTCTGGCTCAGCCAAGTCTAAAGTAGATATGCTTGAATCTTGTATAGAACTTGATAAAAAAGGATATAAAATATATGCTACTGAAGGTACTGCCAATTTCTTGAAAGAAAATGGTGTGCATGCAATAGCCGTAGCCCGTCCTGACGAAGATAAGCCTAATAATGTGTTGACAATGATAGCCGATAAACAATTCGATTTGGTTGTCAATATCCCGCGTGACCATACTACAAGGGAAATAACCAACGGATTCAAAATACGTCGTGCGGCAATCGACCATAATGTGCCTTTGTTGACTAATGCAAGATTGGCGGCTGCATTTATCGATGCATTCTGTACTATCGGTATAGAAGATATACCTATTAAATCTTGGGATGAATACAAATAACATAAACTTCTAACCTAAACTAAAACTTCAATACAATGAGCAATAACGGAATATCACGTAGGGATTTTCTGAAACAGGTTTTAGCCGCATCAGCATTGGTAGCTGTTCCGACAATTTTTACGTCGAACGATTTGATTGCCAAACCGTCAAAAGCGAAAAAGGTATCTCCTAATGATAAGGTGAACCTCGCATGCTGTGGTATTGGAAATCGTGGCGGAGAAATTATACAAGACCTTTATAATACAGGCCTTGCAAATATTGTAGCTCTGTGCGATGTAGATATGGGAGCTGCCCATACGCAAAAAACTTTGAAACAGTTCCCTAATGTACCTCGTTTCCAGGATTTTCGTGAAATGTTCGATAAAATGGGCGCACAAATCGATGCCGTATCGATAGGAGTGCCTGATCATTCGCATTTCCCGATAGCCATGATGGCCATGGGCTTGGGTATCAATGTTTACGTTGAAAAACCTATGGCACGTACTTTCCATGAAGTGGAATTGATGATGAAATCTGCAAAGAAACATAAAGTTGTTACGCAGATGGGGAATCAGGGCCACTCCGATGCCAATTATTTCCAATTCAAGGCATGGAAAGAGGCCGGTATTATTAAAGACGTAACGGCTATTACTGCTCATATGAATGGTGCTCGCCGTTGGCACGGATGGGATCCTAACATCAAAAGTTTCCCCGCAGCTGAACCAATTCCATCTACTTTGGATTGGGATACATGGCTTACTATGGCTCAGTATCATGATTATAATCACGATTACGTAAACGGACAGTGGCGTTGTTGGTATGATTTCGGTCTTGGAGCTTTGGGCGATTGGGGTGCTCATATAATTGACACGGCACATGAATTCCTCGAATTGGGCCTTCCGTACGAGATTAACCCGTTGAAATTGGAAGGACACAATGAATTTTTCTTCCCGATGGCATCTACATTGCTGTTCAAATTCCCTGCAAGAGGGGATATGCCACCTGTAGATATTACATGGTATGACGGGGTGAACAATATTCCTGAAGTACCGGAAGGATATGGTTCATTGGAGCTCGATCCTAATATTCCGCCTGCAAGTAACGGAAAGATACAACCTGCCACACTCAATCCTGGTAAGATTATTTACAGTAAAGAACTTACATTCAAGGGAGGATCGCATGGTAGTACACTTTCTATTATTCCTGAAGAAAAAGCCAAAGAGATGGCATCGAAACTTCCTGAAGTACCAAAGAGTCCTTCCAATCATGCCAAAAACTTCTTGTTGGCATGTAGAGGTGAAGAAAAAACGCGTTCTTCATTTGAAGTCGCAGGTCCATTGAGTCAGGTGCTTTCCCTCGGTTGTCTTGCACAAAGACTTGGAATTAAGTTGGTATTTGACCGTGACAGAAAGGTTATAACGAACAGTAAAATTGCAAATGAAATGCTTGACTATCCTACACCACGTAAAGGTTGGGAAGAGTTTTACAAGGTATAAGATTTGAAATGTTTATAATAAATGAAACAAGGCACTGAATCAGGTTCAGTGCCTTGTTTGTTTGATAATTAGGATATTAATGTTTAATTTTAGAAGACATAATTTTATTATTTGTATCCTGTTATGAATAGACGAACTTTTTTGAAAACTGGAACACTGTTAGGTGCGACATGGCTTTTGAATCCGCTTGATGTTCTTTCTTTAGATGCAACCCGAGGCAAAAATAAATCGCATAAATTAAAAGCGACACCTGCAACCCGTATCTCTAAGGTAGACAAACCTCTTGCTATTGCAATGTGGGATTTTAGCTGGATACTTCGTCATCATAAATATGGGTCTTTTGAAAATTGGGAAGAAGTGATTGCAGGGCTTGCCGAAAGAGGGTACAATGCAATACGTATGGATGCCATGCCGCAATTCGTGGTGTCTGAAAAAGATGGTACGATTATCGACGAGTTTCGTTCCCCTGTCAAAAGTTGGAATCCTGTATTATGGGGAAATCAATATACAATGAGCTTCCGTCCCAGGGAAGCATTACTTGAATTTTTGCCTCTATGTAAAAAATATGGTATTCAAGTCGGACTTTCATCATGGTTTTCACCTCATGGAATTAAACGTGATATATTTACAGAAGAGGGAGGGGCTTTGCGCGCTTGGACTGAAACCCTTGATTTTCTGAAAGAAAACGGACTTTTGGATGAGAATATAATATATGTGGACCTGCTTAACGAATATCCTGTAAATCATGGGTTCGATTGGTTGAAAATAGAGATGAACAAATGTTCCGATACCGAAGAGTTTATGATTAACAATCCTCAGGCTCATATGCCTCAAAAAATGAGTAATGATGAAAATGTCAGAGAGTTAAGAAAAATGGTATACAATAATTTCTCGAAGGATTTATGCGGTACTTTAGCTCAACGTTATCCCGAACTTGATTTCTTTGTTTCTTACGATCAGGCAATGGAAGATATAGATCTGACAAATCAAAAGGCTTTGGATTTTCATATGTGGTTCAGTCATACCGGCAAATTGCCTTCAGTAAAAGAAATAGGTGAAGCTGACCTTAACTATGATTGGAAAGTATTGCAAGCTAATCTCGATAAATATTGGCAGGAAAACCGACAAGAGTTAATAGATTGGATGGATGCCCGTATAACCAGTGTGGCAAAAATGGCTCGGGAAAATGGAGTGGTATGTGGAAATACAGAAGGGTGGGGAGCGGTATGTTGGATGGACCATCCTGATTTGTCATGGGATTTCATCAAAGAATCGGCTGAGATAGCTGTTAATCTCTGCAAAAAGCATCCTGAGTATAAATTTATATGCACATCAAATTTCACACATCCCCATTTTAAAGGAATGTGGAACGATATAGAATGGCACAGAAAAATAACTTCGATAATTAAATCATAGTCTGTTAAAATCCCATTCGTTGGCGGGCCCATGGCATTACGAATGCAGGAGAACGTTCTTGTACAAGGAGGTCCGACATGTATTTCATGTATGGGTCGACATGCTTGAAAAATATTTTATATCCTTCACACAATGTATTCATTCCCGGTTCGCCGTCAGAAGATTTGTCGAATCTGTGCTTGGGGCATTCTCCTCGGCAAGCGAAATGATAATTGCATCTCAGACACTCTCGTGGAAGAGAGTTGTGTTTGTTGATGCTGAAATTGAAATGTTGTGAGGAGTAGAACATTTTTTTTATATCCTTATCTTTTATGTTACCTAAACAGTGTTCTGGATAGACGAAGTGGTCGCATGAATATACATCCCCGTTATGTTCCAATACCAATGAATCTCCGCATGTTTCAGAAAAAGAGCAGAGGCTGGCTCCGACACCGCACCATTGAGCAAGGGCTGTATCAAAAAGTTGTACAAAATAGGTGCCTACATCGCTGAGAACCCAGTTGTCAAAGATGTCATTCATGAAACGTCCGTAGCCGACAGGGGATACGGACCATTCTGCAAGTCTTGAATTTTTTGTGAAAGGAGGTACTATCAATGGACGATCTGTCCCGTTATCGACAACATATTCTACCACCGGCATAAACTGCATGTAATGACTGCCTATGGATTTAAGAAAATTGTACACTTTGGAACCGTTGCCTTCACTCAGGTTATTGACAACACTCATCGTGTTATATTCGACATTGTATTTTGCCATTAACGATATGGCTTTAATAACCATATCAAAAGAGGATGCTCCCGAACGCATTGTACGGTATGCATCATGTATCTCTTTGGGCCCGTCGATAGATATCCCTACCAAAAAATTATTGTCATGCAGGAATTCACACCATTCTTCATTTATCAGTGAACCGTTCGTTTGAATAACGTTGTGTATGGTTTTCCCTCCGGCATATTTTTTTTGTAATGAGATAACATCTTTATAATAATTGACCCCAGGAATCATCGGTTCTCCACCATGCCAAATAAAAGTAACTTCTGGTACGTCTATGGCTTCGATATATTGTTTTATGAATATCTCAAGCAATTCCATATCCATAACCGGTTCCTTACCTGAATATAGTTCTTTTTTGTCGAGATAATAACAGTATTCGCAATTCAAATTGCATGCGGAACCGACAGGTTTTACCATTACGGAAAAAGCGGTAGGACGGGTATCCTTAATGGCATCCCCGAAGGTCATGGAACGCTTGTTTTTCATTTATTTTTTATATATTTACGTTTTATAAATTTTTTATAAAGATAATCTCAATAATAATAATGTCCAAAATGGAAAGCAAACAATTTCTCAAATATGTCGCTTTTGTTGCAGTAGCCGGGCTTGTGCATGGTGCTAATGCAGAGACTAAGAAACCTAATGTTATTTTATTGTTCAGCGATCAACACAGAGCCGACGTTTTGGGTTGTGCAGGCCACGCAGATGCCGTTACACCGAATCTTGATAGATTAGCTGCAAACGGAGTGATGTTTACAAGAGCATATTGTCAGGATGCTATATCTGCGCCTTCGAGAGCATCTCTGTTTTCCGGTTTGTATCCTGCAACAACTGGTTGTATAGATAATACTACACTCGAAACCGATGTAATGAAAAATGCTTATTCACTGCAAAGTGCTTTTCAGGATAACGGTTATGCTACATATGCTTTCGGGAAACGTCATCTTAACGGTACAATAGATAAAGGATGGACTGTTCATAAGAGTCATCTTGCGAATGAATCTCCTGAAGACAACTATTTGAAATGGATAGAGAGTGAAGGATATGCGGAAGAGTTCGGTGAGGATTGGGCTACTGAATTTGGAGTTTTCCCAAAAGGTAACTCGTTGGCCGGTAAAAAATATCCGACGGCACCCATGGGAACACGTCCTACAAAATTGGATGCGAATCATACAATGGAAGCCTATTCAGCATTGAATACCATTGAAGTGATAAAAAAACATAAAGATAGTGATCAACCGTTTTTCTGTTTTACCTCATTTTATCGTCCTCATCAACCATACAATGCATTGCCACAATATTTGAAAAATTACGATATTTCACGTTGGGGTAAAGGTCGGAATAACGGTGATGCAATCGCTATGCCTCCAACATTAAGGCAACCTGCCGAAGATTTACCCGTATGGCTAGCCAATATTCGCAAGAGTTTCAATGGAATATGGTGCTTGGGCAAAGCTGCTCAGGATGAACAGCTCTATCGTGATTATGTGGGAACATATTATGCTTTGGTGGAAGAGATCGATTATTGGGTGGGTGAAATATTCAAGGCACTTGAAGAAAATGGTATGGCTGACAATACGATTATAATTTACACCTCCGATCATGGCGATTTTGTGGGCAATCACGGTATGATCGAAAAAGCGGCATTAGGGCATAATATTTATGAAGAGACTGTACGCATACCTATGATTTTCTATTGGAAAGATAAATTTGCTAAAAATTATAATTGTTCGGAACTGGTTGAATTGATAGATCTCTATCCTACGCTTGTAGACCTTGTAGGACTCGATATGCCTGAATTGAAAAATCCTGTTCAGGGACTCTCTTTGGCTAAAACTCTGAAATCTAAAAAGCCTGTTAAACGTGATTTTATAGTTACCGAAAACTGGAGTCAGGCAACTATAATAACTAAAGATCATAAACTCGGTATATGGTTGGACCCGAATCCAGTAGCTCCTGAACGTGATTTCCGTGACTCTGAAAATATGCTTTTTGAGTATGCATCAGACCCTTATGAGACCAAAAATTTGATAAACGATTCAAAATATATTCCTGTTATAGAGAAACTTGAAGGTTACTATGATTCTTTCAAAAAAGAAGTGTCACGCGAAGGATCGGAAGAGGTAAAAGCATACAAAGCTCAGAAATAAGATTTGAATATATAATTAAATAATTTGTAATATAGTAATTAAACCATCAAAATGAACCCAAATAGTTTCGACATGAAACGTTCTTTATTACTTTCTACGGCAGCTATCGGAACGGCTGTTTTGCCGGCATTCGGTAAGGTTGCCAAAACCGAGACGAAAAGACCCAATCTTTTGATCATTATGACCGATCAACAACGTTTCGATGCTTTGGGAATAGCGGGGAAATATCCGTTCCTAAAGACTCCTAACATCGATAAATTGGCTCGAAACAGTGCCTATTTTACTCATGCTTATACACAATGTGCCGTATCGGCCCCTGCCAGAGCGACGATATTGACAGGAATGACAGTAAACAATCATGGGCAACGTAACAACGATGTTAAATATAAAGATTCTTTCGGTTTTACGAAAAATCTCTCTTTCGATCAAATGTTGTGTAAGAACGGGTATTATGCCGAGTTCCACGGTAAGTTACATAATCCTTCAAGGATAGCATCATGTTATGCCAATTTTACGCGACAGGATGGCCCGAACGGAGAGATTGAATATGCAGGAGAAATGAATTTCAAGGAGTATCATAAATACATTAAAGATTTGTATGGAGATATTCCGTTCAATGAAGGCGATTTGTATGACAATACATACGGTATGCCATACACCCCTGATCCTATAGACCGTTTTTATGGCAGAGGAACCAATTATAAAATTTCAGAAGCAGAGAAAAAAATACGTCCACTCACACAACCCGATGCACATGGAAAACTTCCTATCTCTGCAGAACACAGTTATACGGCATTTCAGGCACGCAAAGCAATAGAAGCGTTGAAAAGAGCTGGCAATAGTGGTAAACCTTTCAGTGTAACCTGTTCTTTCCATTTCCCTCATTCGCCCATACTTGCGACTGAGCCCTATTACAGCATGTATAATCCTGCAGATATGCCGATACCTGCAAGTATTAACGATGACATGAAAGACTCTCCATATCTTAAGGAAAACGGCCGATTGGTTTTGCCTCAATATGCAGATCCTTCTAAAATAGGATATATGATGAGTTGTTATTTCGGTCTTGTAACTGAGATTGACAAATGGGTTGGCGAAATATTGAAAACTTTGGACGAAATAGGAGAAACCGACAATACGATGGTTATATTCATGTCCGATCATGGTGAAATGCTCGGGTCGCACGGAATGCGTGAAAAGAATGTGTTTTTTGAAGAGTCTGCACGTATTCCACTTATGATCTCTTTCCCTGGAAGGATTAAACCTACTGTGATTGACAAATATGTTTCTAATATAGATTTATATGCCACTATACTTGATTATATGGGTGTAAAGGATACACAGAAGACAGACAGTGAATCATTGCGTGGCATGATTGAGGGTACTGATAAAAAGAAAGGCGAATATATTGTTACGGAATGGAATTTCCGTGGCCCTGGTGAGCCTAATTATATGATAATGAAAGATAACTGGAAACTGTATATTCCATATACCGTTGATTCTAAGGTGAAAAATGCAATGCATAATTTGAATGAGGATCCATCTGAAATGGTAAATCTTCTGTCTCCTGAAAATCACGATAAGAATGTTGCAAAGGCTGAAGAGTTGCGTGCAGAACTTGTAAAATGGCTTAAAAAACATAATCCTGAATTTGTTGCTGGAGTAGCAGCACGCCAGCTTTAAAACATTCTTCAATATATAGTTATATCTCTGTCGGGAGTAATTATTAAAATAAAAAACAGCGTCTCAAAATAAATTGAGACGCTGTTTTTTGTGGTATGATTAAACATAAATTTTACTTCACGTTCAATTTTTCAAGCATCCATTGTTCCATGGCATCCAACTCTTCGGGATATAACCAATGTGATGAATCGAGAAACAATTTCAGCACTTTGTCAGCCTTAATGACATTATAAGCAGAAAATGTCGAAGTAGGGGGGCATACATTGTCATTATATCCCCATGTATAATATCCCGGGATTTTGATAAACCGTGCAAAATTTACCGCATCATAATATTTTGAACCTTCGATTTTAGTTCCTAGAGCCGGTTCATCTGGTTTTTTGAATACGTGTGGCCATCCTCCAGCACGATCATATACATATCCTGTCATATCGCACATGGCTGGGTATCTCAGAGAAATATATTTTATACGTGGTTCCAAAGCTGCCGTAGCAAGCGTAAGAGCTCCTCCCTGACTTCCTCCGATAATACCAATTCTCTCTTTGTCAAATTCATCTATTGTATAAATGAAGTCTACGGCACGTAAACAACCCAAAATAACCCTCTTGAAATAATATTCATCTTTATTGCCGAAGTTATCATATTGATAATTGGCAAGGGCCCCTCCCATAAGGTTATTGTATACCTCTTCAGGTAAATCAACAGGGATGCCATGAATGCCTATCTCAAAAGTAATTGCACCTTGTTCAGCCAAATCTTTATAGCCGGTGTATTTACGGATTCCTGCGGGAGGCAACTTCAGTATTGCAGGATATTTGCCTTCAGCCTTCGGAACGGTGAGAATGCCATAATAGCGTCCGCCTCCGGCTTTCGTCTGGAAACTCACTTTATATACATTATCTACGTGAGTACAGCGTTCGGGCCACAACTTCATCGTGGCATTCAAAGGGGTTTTGCGGGCTTCGGCAAGGGTCGATGCCCAATATTCGGTAAAATCTTCGGGGAGCTGACAGGCTGGCTGTATCTGCTGGGGAGAATAAGCCGCAGTGCCCAAGCCTTCATAAGTACGCCCGTTAACATGTGCCTTCACCTTACAACGCAAAAAGCCGGGAACATCAAGAGCCGACTTCAATTTCAGTTCTCCGTTCTTAAGGGCCACACCTGTTTTCTTTTCCACCGGATACATTTCAGGCCCAAGTTCATAGTCGATTGTGACATCATCCTGCAAAAAATTCTGAGCTTTCAACACACGAATGGTAAACGTACACTTTTCACCTACTTGATAAGTCCAGTCACTTCGGTCGGGAGATACCAATACCCGCACCTCACTACTTCCATATTGCGCCATTGCCGTCCATACACACAGCAACGCAGCGCACACAAAAAAGATTCTTTTTTTCATGGCGATTAAAGTATGTATATTTCAGTGCTTGCAAAAATAAGCACTTTGAACTAACGCGACTGATACTTTCTTATCATATCAAAATCTTCTTCTTACGATAGTTCTCACGAAACTCTTTGGGAGAGCATCCTTTTTTACGTTTGAACAGACGATTGAAGTTGGAAAGGTTGTTGAAACCGCAATCGTAACAGATTTCTGCCACTGTACGAGAAGAGTCGACCAGCAAACGGGTAGCATAACCGAGCCGGATATCGAGAATATAATCGGAAAGCGTTTTGCCCGTAC
>CASFSC010000139.1 GCA_949296995.1 uncultured Alistipes sp.
CAAGTTTTGTAAGTTCCCTGAACTTTTTCATAGCGGTAATATTTTACAAATCACATTAATACAAATTTACAACTAAAAATCAATATTCACAACTAATTTATTAGTTACATACAATAAATTTTACGACAATAGTTTTCAAAACAATATTAAATATTGATTAATTCATCTGGAATCATAACAATTTTAATCAAGTATATATATATTCAATATTTACAACGCTATACTCAACCCCAAAAATCGTATTGCTTTTTTAAATTCAATAAAATGTATCAAGGAATAGCATCCAAGTTATTAGTCGACACTACCAAAAGTATCTTGACTATAACAGAATAAAAAAGAAAAGAGGACGCTTTTTTTAGCGTCCTCTTTGGTTTGCTAACACTAACTGCCAAACACCTCTCTCAAAATACTGTCGACAATCAATAAATCGTAATCCTCTTTTACAACCTCATCATAAAACAACTTCTCATCCTCCACCTCATCGTCAGTGTTAACAATACTTTCATCGTGTAGGTCGTCCATAGGCAATATGTGTTTTAGTTACTTTTCACCTATATAACGCCATCTTCGATTTATTATTGTACAATTACGTTAAAATAAGCTGTTTTTCTTCAATAAGTTTGCGAAGATTTATCAACGCATATCTCATTCTCCCCAATGCAGTATTTATACTGACATCGGTTTGTTCAGCTATTTCCTTGAAACTCAATCCCATAAAATATCTCAGCAGAACTACTTCCCGTTGTTCATCCGAAAGATGATCTATCAGTTTACGGATATCCCTTCTAACCTGATGAGATATCATCATATCCTCGATGGTCCCATCCGAGAATTTTTTGTTATTGAGCAAATCATACCCTGCCTCAGTTTCTGAGACATTATTTTGTTGCTTTTTCTGACGGAAATGATCTATTACCTGATTATGGGCTATACGAAGAACCCATGATAAAAATTTACCGTTATCCGTATATCGTCCGTCTTTTAAGAAACGAACTACTTTGATTAATGTTTCCTGCAAAATATCCTCTGCAACATCATGGTCTTTAACCATCATGTTGATATAATCGTAAATACGTTTACGATATCGTTCAATCAGTACGTTAACAGCATTCTCATCGCCTAAAATATAGGTATTAAGCAACTCTTGTTCACTTAATTTTTTCAGATTCATACTACTCTAATGTATTGGTTTGAGTAGATATCAGCTATAGGCAATCAGATTTTAAGGTTATTAATTTGAATTAAACTTGTCGCAAGTTAAAATTAAAATTTCAAATTTCAAAATAGCGACACAAAATATTATTCTTTGTTTTGTCAGTTGTCAGTAGGACATAAAATTTGTCACTTTCCCATATTAACTCAAACGACATGCCAAAAAATAAAACGTCCATGACTGTCATGAACGTTTTACAAAATATTTATTGATCTTAAAATATTATTCTTTCTTTTCTTCTATAAGATCCGATACAAGAATACGTCCACAATATTCACAAACCGTTACTTTTTTACTCATACGTATATCCAACTGTCTCTGAGGAGGAATACGATTATAGCAACCGCCACAGGCATCACGTTTGACAGTGACAACTGCCAAACCGTTACGGGCATTGGCACGAATTCTTTTATAAGCTTTCAACAATCTCTCGTCAATCTTGGCAGCAGCCTTTTCTGATTGAGCTACCAACTGCTCCATCTCTTTGGCAGTTTCAGAATCTATACTTGCCAATTCAGCCTTTTTAGCCTCCAAATCTATACGACGTTCGGCTGCCAAAGCTTGTGCATTTTCTACAAGTTGCTTTTTAGCTTTAATTTCTGCGGCATATTCCTTTATACGTTTTTCAGCAAGCTCCATTTCAAGTTTCTGATATTCGATCTCTTTAGACAATGAATCGAATTCTCTGTTATTACGAACATTATTCTGTTGTTCTTCATAACGGGCTATCAAACTTTTTGACTGTTCAATTTCTTCTTTGCGCTGTTTTGTTTGAGCCGTCAGATTGTCTATTTCAGTATTCAAGTTTTCTACGCGCGTATCCAAGCCTGCGATAGCATCTTCAAGGTCCTGAACTTCCAAAGGAAGCATCCCTTTAAGTTTATTGATTTCATCGATCTTGGAATCTATTTGCTGAAGTTCATACAATGCAACTATCTTTTCCTCAATCGAATAGTCAACCTGTTCACTGTTCTTTTTACTTGCTGTTGCCATATTTTGAATTTTTTCTTAAATCTTTTATTTCAAATACTTTACAGGATTAGCGGAACTTTCGCTTTTATGAACTGCAAAAGTAGATATTTTTTTTGTAATTACATCATACAAAAGGTCGATTGCACAATATTCGCTTTCAAAATGACCTATATCGACAACGATTATTCCATTTTCTGAAGAAAAAAAATCGTTATATCGCAAATCGGCTGAGATAAAAATATCGGCACCTGCATTCATGGCATTTCCTATAAAGGAACCTCCTGCGCCACTCGATACAGCGGCTTTGTGTATTGTTTTCTTATTCAATGCACTATATCTCAACACATCACAACTAAATATTGTTTTTACTTTTTCCAAGAATGCATTGCTGTTTTCAGGCTGCGCAAGACAACCTACGATGCCGTATCCCGTCCCTTCCGATTCATTGTAAGGGGCCAACAATTTCTGATCTTTAAGCCCTAACATATCGGCCATTTTACGACTGACACCATTCACGGCCCTATCCAATGCGGTGTGAGCAGCATATAAGGATATATTCTCCACGACACAACGGCGTACAATTCGCTCAATATAATTGCCATCTCCGACTTGCCTCAAAGAATGAAATAACAAAGGATGGTGTGACACTATCATATTACATCCCTTACTAATGGCTTCCGCTACCACTTCATCGGTAACATCCACACAAACCAGAACTCCACTAACCTCTTCATCGCGTAAACCTACATTGAGACCTCCATTATCGAAACTATCCTGTAATGACAAAGGAGCTGTTTCTTCTATTACTGCAATTATATCTTTTACTTTCATAATTTAAAAAAGAGTCTGTTCTATAATACGAGGACCGGATTTTTCTTCCGAGACAGAAGAGTCTGAAGTTTTTTCTTCTGAGGCTTGCGAATCAGAGTCTGATTCAGATTCAAACTGCAACAAAGGTTGCATGTCAGATGCCATTTTATGCAGTGATTCTTGTGCAGAACGCACTTCCTCAACATGAATATTTATTGACGATAGTCCGGATATCGGGTCAACCTGATTTTTTGTTGAAAATGTTACATTTTCTGATTTCTCGGTAAAAATATTGTCACTGACATTCCCTTCCGTCGCGATTGTTGCTGTCATTTTGTCAGACCCCGAAAGCGAATTCGAGCCCAAATCATCATTTTCGATCAAAATTTCCTCGTAACCAGAATTATCCGTTTTCAATTCTTGTTTGATCTCCAACAGAAGTGATTTTATACCTTGCAATTTATCTATAATTTCTAAATTGCGTTCCAAACCCTCACGATTTTCCTTAAGTCTCTTTTCAGCTCCGCTAAGGGTCATCCCTTTTTCCTTTACAAGATGGTATATCAATTTCAGATTTTCAACATCCCGGGGCGTAAACATTCTATTCCCCTTCTTATTTTTATGAGGTTTCAGAATATCGAATTTTTGTTCCCAGAAACGTATCAACGAAGGATTTACATCGAACATTTCTGACACCTCTCCCATACTGTAATATATCTTGCGGTTTTTCTCCATACAAACTACGCCAATTTGGTGCAATTTACGAATAATAAACAGTTTTTACAACTGAATTATTCTTGCTAAATTTGCAGGCTATGAATATGTTTTTTAAAGGAAAAGTAATAAACGGCAATAAAATAGGGCGCAGAATAGGTTTTCCGACCGCCAATATAGTTGTCGGCAACAATTTAGACCTCCGCAACGGGGTTTACCAAGCCATAGTGACTCTCGAAGGGAAAAAATTCGATGCAGTTGTAAACATAGGTGTAAAACCCACCATAGGCAGTGGTGAAAACAGAGTTCTCGAAGCGCATTTACTGAACTTCTCGGGAGACATTTACGGGAAAGAGATAGAGGTAGAACTGGGTGATTTTATCCGTGAAGAACATCGGTTTTCATCTATTGCAGAATTGCGGAAGCAAATAGAAAAAGATAAAAATGAAATTATAAAAAGGATATCAACATGTTAATAGACAAAAATTTACCTTACAAGGTAGCAGACATAAAATTGGCCGACTGGGGTCGCAAGGAGATTGAAATAGCAGAGAAAGAGATGCCTGGTTTGATGGCAATACGCAAAAAATTCAGTGCTGACAAGCCGTTGAAAGGGGCACGTATAATGGGATCGCTCCATATGACCATACAAACAGCCGTATTGATTGAAACACTTGTGGAACTTGGGGCCGAAGTACGTTGGTGCAGCTGCAACATATTTTCCACACAAGACCATGCCGCAGCAGCCATTGCCGAAGCGGGAGTACCTGTTTTTGCATGGAAAGGAGAATCGCTCGAAGAATATTGGTGGTGTACAGCCATGGCATTGACATTCGAAGGAAGCAAAGGTCCGAATCTGATTGTGGATGACGGAGGAGATGCAACCCTTATGGTACATAAAGGATATGCTGCCGAAAATGATCCCTCTTCCTTGGATTATACGCCGTCAAGTCATGAAGAGAAGGTAATTATCGCGACCCTGAAACAACTGTTACAAGAAGACAATACAAAATGGCACCGCACAATAGCCGATCTAAAAGGAGTTTCCGAAGAGACGACTACAGGTGTTCACCGTCTATATCAGATGCAGGAAAAAGGAGAACTTCTCATCCCTGCCATTAACGTCAACGACTCTGTGACAAAGAGTAAATTCGATAACCTGTACGGATGTCGCGAATCGCTTGCAGACGGTATAAAACGTGCAACAGACGTAATGATAGCAGGGAAAGTGGTCGTTGTATGCGGATACGGTGATGTGGGTAAAGGGTGTGCACGAAGCATGGCCTCATACGGGGCACGTGTGATCATCACGGAAATAGATCCCATATGCGCATTGCAGGCAGCCATGGAAGGTTTTGAAGTCAAAACCGTAGAGGAAACACTCGGAGAAGGAAATATATATGTAACCACTACCGGTAACTGTGACATTATCCGCATAGAACATATGGAAAAGATGCGTGATCAGGCCATAGTTTGCAACATAGGTCATTTCGACAATGAAATACAGATGGATAAACTGGAAAGTTTCCCTGGCATTAAAAAGGTCGAAATCAAACCACAGGTAGACAAATACACATTTCCAAATGGAAACTCCATATTCATTCTGGCCGAAGGACGACTTGTAAATTTGGGCTGTGCAACAGGACACCCTTCGTTTGTAATGAGTAACTCTTTCAGTAATCAAACTCTGGCACAAATAGATTTATGGAGTCGTCCGCACGAAGTAGGTGTTTACCGTCTTCCGAAACATCTGGATGAAGAGGTTGCTCGTTTGCACCTCGAAAGCGTTGGGGCACATCTCACTAAACTGACACAAAAACAAGCCGATTATATAGGAGTAAAAGTCGAAGGTCCTTACAAACCTGAACATTACCGCTATTAACCGGGCAAACAATTTTATTTTTCTACGACAATAGAGAATTAAATTTGTTAATAATAAAAATATAACATTGCATCCATAAGGGATATTATTTTCCTAACAACAAAATGGCAGAGAGTACTCAGAGCTCAAAAAATCAGATGCAGGTCGAATCACTGACAAAATCTTTCGGTGATTTACTTCTTTTCGAAAACATCTCGTTCTCCCTCAACGAAGGAGAGAGGGTAGGATTAATTGCACGAAACGGGGCAGGGAAAAGTACTCTGATGAATATCATAGCAGGCAAAGAAGATTATCAACAAGGAGAAATAACATTCCGCAAAGGATTGCGCATGGCATATTTGGAACAGAGTCCACATTTCCCTGTTGGCACGACTGTTCTTGAAGCATGTTTTCAGGGAGACTCAGACATTGTGCATGCAATAGCCAAATATGAGAAAGCCATAGCGGAGAATAATCAACAAGAGATACAGGATGCAATGTCGCTCATGGATTCTCTTCGAGCATGGGATTATGAGTCTCGGGCCAAACAGATATTGTCACAACTGAAAATATCCGATTTTGAGAAACCCATAGAACAACTTTCTGGAGGCCAACTGAAACGTGTTGCTCTTGCAAACACCCTGATAACTGAACCTGACATACTTTTATTGGATGAACCGACCAACCACCTCGACCTTGAAATGACCACATGGCTCGAAGAATATCTGAGACGTTCATCTCTGACACTTTTAATGGTGACTCATGACCGTTACTTTTTGGATCGTGTATGCAGTGACATAATAGAAATAGATGCAAAACAGATATATCGTTACAAGGGCAATTACAGTCTGTATCTCGAAAAACGGAATCAACGTCTCGAATCGGCAGCAGCACAACGAGAAAGTGATCTGAACCTTTATCGCAAAGAATTGGAATGGATGCGTCGCCAGCCGCAAGCCCGTGCCACGAAAGCGCGTTCACGTATAGAATCGTTCTACGAACTCGAAGAGAGACTGAAAAAAGAGCGCGAAGCAAAAAAATTAACCATAGAGGTAAAATCGGGATATATAGGAAAAAAGATATTTGAGGCGATAAACGTTTCGAAAAAATATGGTGATTTAACGATTCTCAATAATTTCAACTGTATATTCGGCCGTTATGAAAAAATGGGTATTATAGGCAATAACGGCACAGGAAAATCCACCTTTATAAAGATTCTAATGGGAGAAATTGCTCCGGACAGCGGGACTATAGATATAGGTGAGACCGTACGATTCGGATATTACAGTCAAGATGGTCTCAATTTCGATGACAATACCAAAGTCATAGATGTTGTAACCGAGATAGCAGAATACATAGAGCTGAATAATGGGAAAAAGATGAGCGCATCTCAATTTTTACAGCTTTTTCTTTTCTCTCCTGCCGTACAACACAATTTCGTCGGCAAATTGAGCGGAGGAGAAAAACGCCGTTTATACCTCTGCACCATTCTAATGCGCAATCCTAATTTTTTGGTGTTGGACGAACCTACCAACGATCTGGATATAATGACGCTTCAGGTACTTGAAGAATATCTGCAATCCTTCAGCGGTTGTCTCATCGTTGTTTCCCACGACCGTTATTTCATGGATAAGGTGGTAGATCACATGTTAATTTTCAATGGTAACGGCGACATCAAGGATTTTCCTGGTAATTACAGCAATTATCTGGAATGGAAAAATCTAAAACGAGAGCAAGAATCAGCAGCAATTCCCAAAGAACAAAAACCCAAACAAAATAAAAACAGTAACGAACCTAAACGTAAACTGACATATGCGCAAAAACGCGAAATGGAGTCTTTGGAAGAAGAGATTCCCCGTCTTGAATCAGAAAAAAGCGAACTTGAAACAGAGATGAGCTCCGGACAACTTTCCATAGACGAGCTTAACACGAAATCCTTACGCATACAGAAACTTATTACGCTTATCGATGAAAAAAGTATGAGGTGGTTAGAACTGTCTGAAATTGAAGGCTAATTTTCCCATTCAGATTTTCACCTATACCATCAATACCCAAAGTATCGTTTTTTTTACAAACTGCGCCATCCAATTTAACTGGATTTCTTTCCCCTATTGAGATAACACAGAGGATTTGGTTTAGTTGATTTTTGTAAATTCACTGCGATTTCACAAAATTCGGCACAAACTAACATAAAATTTTGCCTGCGAGCGAGAATAAATTAAAGCTATAAAAGGCACAAAAATTAAATTTTCTGAGTAAGTTTCTGGACTACACGGAAATTGTTGAAAAACTCTTTGGCGAACACCCTTATTACGTTATAGGAAGGTATTGCCAGCAACATTCCCCAAATACCGGCAATACTACCGGCAATCAAAATAACCAAAAATATCTCCAGAGGATGTGCTTTTGCTCTGTTAGAATATAATACAGGTTGAAGGACAAAATTATCTATTCCTTGAGCAAACAATATTGTTCCTGCAATTTTCAGTGCAACGGATAAAAACGAAACGTCCGGAGATACCCCCACAAGACCAATAAACAGGCCTATTGCTATTCCAATAATAGGCCCTATATACGGAATTACATTAAGTATTCCCACAAATAAGCCTATAATCAGAGCATTCTGTATTCCGAATCCCCATATTAACAACCCCACTGAAACGATTACAGTCATTATCGAAGATTCAGCAACTATCCCCGTAAAATACCTTATAAGCAACTGTGTTGTCGAATTCAATGCACGTGAAATATTTTCCTCATATTTTTTAGGAAACATAACAATCACCATATCGTAAAACAGATTGCTCTCTTTAAGGAAGAAAAATGTTATAAAGGAGATTGAAAACGCAGCAATAAGCGTATTGCTGACGACACTGACAATGGAAGAGAGTAAACGGTTCAGAAATCCGACCACTTTATCGAGAGGATTTATCTGATTCGTAATAGACTCCATAATATTGAACTGATCCTCTCTCAGAGCCAAAGTTTTTTCAACAAACTGTTCGACTGCAGACAAAGGTTCTCTAAAAGAATTTATTATCTGAGGCAAATTCATAGTGGAAAGTTCGCTTGCCTTTTCGAATAAAATAGGGACAAACAAGAAAAACAGACCCACTATTACTATCCAGATTGTTAAAAGCGTTATTAACGCCGCCATCCATTGTGGCATTTTGGTTTTCCCGATATGCAGTCCAGCGAGAAAATCCGTCAAAGGTTTACCTATTATCGCCAATACGGCTGCAATCAAAATATATGCGACTACATTGCTGAAATACCATACCAGAAACAACACGATAGCTGTAACCGCCGTTCCAATAATATATTTAGCAAGTTTAGACATTTGTTATTTTTTTTCATTGTCCTCACCAGGGAGATACGCAATAACAGTCTGAGAGCCTACCACTTTTTCCCCTAACTGCACATTTATCGTTGCATCCAAAGGGAGGAATACATCTACTCGGGAGCCGAATTTAATAAACCCGCATTGCCAATTCTGTTCGACATGGCTACCTACTTCAGCATAAGAAACTATACGACGGGCAACCAATCCGGCAATTTGTCTTATTAAAATTTCAGATTTACCTGTATCAACCACTATTGTCGTACGTTCATTATCTTCTGACGATTTAGGATGCCATGCAACCAAAAACTTACCGTTATGGTGTTTAAAGAATTTCACTATACCTCCTATCGGGAACCAATTTACATGGACATTCCAAATAGACATAAATATAGATACCTGAATACGTTTATCGTGAAAATATTTTTTTTCCTCCACTTCTTCTATAACCACGACCTTTCCATCTGCAGCTGCAAAAACGGCTGAGGGATCCTTCAATACCTCTCGATCCGGAGAGCGGAAAAAAGACATTACGAACAATGACAAACCCACTCCAGCTATAGTGAATAGCCATGCGACAAAAGTTGGGAAAACCAACCAGGAAAACAAAATTACGATCAAGCTTACAATAACAACAAGCAAAATTATAGAGTATCCCTCTTTATGAATCCTCATCGGTGTCAGTAGTTTTTACAAAAATAAAACAAAGTACATAAATACAAAAGGTACAGCAAATATCAAAGCATCGAAACGATCGAGAATTCCTCCATGTCCAGGAATCAGATTACCGGAATCTTTCAATCCGACAGATCTTTTGAACATGGATTCTACCAGATCTCCGAATACACCTGCAACAGCAATCACCAATCCAGCCCATCCCCATAACATAAGGGGAGAGCTCTGTATATGTGACATCAACATACCCACTCCGACGGCACAAATAATACCTCCGACAAATCCTTCCCATGATTTTTTAGGAGATATTCTTTCGAATAATTTATGACGTCCCATGGTCACTCCACATAAATAAGCCCCCACATCATTTGCCCACACAATAAAAATTATACTCAGGACCATAAAAGGACGATAAACGATAACTCCACCAGTTCCAGCCTGCACAGGAATATATGCCAATAAAGCCATCGGCACAGCTATATAAATCAGTCCGGCAATAGCCCATGCCACATTTGCAAAAGGATTTTTCTTTTTACGATATAATTCTACGACAAACAAAATGAAAAGTGCAGGTATAAATATTAAAAACCACGCAAAAGATATTTGTCCCAATCGTCCGAAAAATGCTATCAGCATTGCAAGAACGCCCAATATAGTAGGATATGTTTCCAAAGGTTCTGCACCAGTCAATCTGGCTATTTTATAAAATTCCAGCATTCCACCGATGCATATTGCAGCCAAAAGCATCAATAATGTATATGGAGAGGCTTTTGTCAATCCTACTACCAAAATAAAGAGTACGACACCACTAAGGGTTCGTACCCAAAAATTATGATTCAACAACCGGCTCATCTGAATCTGTCATTTTTTCATCAACTTCAACTTCCAATTCTTTACGGGCCTCACCCTTACGTTTCCCGAAAATTTTCTCAAGATCTTCAGCAAATATCACTTCACGTTCTAACAGCAGTTCGGCAAGTTTAGTGAGACCTTCGCGATGCTGTTCAAGCGTTTCGATTGCCATTCTATAAGCATCATCCACAATGGCTTTTGCCTCTTTATCTATCTCTTGCGACGTATGTTCGCTATAAGGTTTGGTCAGAGCCATATCGCTCTGTCCTGTAGAGTCGAAGAAGCTCATATTTCCGATATTATCACTCATACCGTAATATGCGACCATAGCATAAGCCTGTTTTGTCACACGTTCGAGATCATTTAGCGCCCCTGTCGATATTTTACCGAAATTCAACTGTTCCGATGCACGCCCTCCCAATATGGCAGCCATTTCATCCATCATCTGCTCTTTGGTGGTTATCTGACGCTCTTCGGGCAAATACCATGCAGCGCCCAAAGATTTACCTCTCGGGATTATTGTAACTTTGATAAGAGGATTAGCATGTTCCAAAATCCAGCTTACAGTAGCATGACCAGCCTCATGGAACGCAATAGTTCGTTTTTCAGATGGAGTTATAATCTTGTTACGACGTTCAAGTCCTCCAATAATACGGTCTATCGCACTCAAAAAATCTTCTTTATCGATCTGGGTCTTATTATTTCTGGCTGCAATCAAAGCAGCTTCATTACATACGTTAGCGATATCAGCACCAGAAAAACCAGGCGTTTGTCTTGCAAGGAAATTACGGTCGAGATTCGGATCGAGTTTCAGATTTTTCAAATGAACATTAAATATTTCCAAACGTTCTTTCAGGTCAGGCAATTCCACGTTTATCTGACGGTCGAAACGACCTGCACGAAGCAATGCTTTATCGAGAATATCAGCACGGTTTGTTGCGGCCAATACGATTACCCCTGCATTTGTACCGAAACCATCCATCTCGGTAAGCAACTGGTTAAGAGTATTTTCACGTTCATCATTAGATGAAAATCCGGCATTTTTGCTTCTGGCACGGCCAATAGCATCTATTTCGTCGATGAAAACTATACAGGGAGCTTTTTCTTTGGCCTGTCTGAACAGATCACGTACTCGTGATGCACCCACCCCCACAAACATTTCGACAAAATCAGAACCGCTTATTGAGAAGAAAGGCACATTGGCTTCACCTGCAACGGCCTTGGCAAGTAATGTTTTACCTGTTCCCGGAGGGCCTACCAGCAAGGCTCCTTTAGGTATTTTACCACCTAATTCTCTATATTTATTCGGATTTTTCAAGAAATCAACTATCTCCATTATTTCGACTTTAGCCTCCTCGAGTCCTGCCACATCCTTAAATGTAATTTTCACTGAAGAGTCTTTATCGAACATTTGAGCTTTGGCTTTACCCACATTGAATATTCCGCCATTGCCACCGCCTTGCCCTCTGGACATGGAACGCATAATAATTATCCAAACCGCTATAAGAATGATTAACGGCAACAGACTTCCCAAGAAATCGGTCCACATATTCCGACGAGTTTCAAAACTCAAAGGAACATTTTGCCCGTACGCCTCGATAGTAGTTTCGAAATCTTTCTGGAAATAATCCAGAGAGCCTATCGTGAATACAAATTGAGGACCTTGTCTGGGAATATCTTTATACTCCCTCTGTTTTACCAATTCTTCTATTTTCTCAGGTTTCAAATATACCTGAGCATTTTCTTTATTTATGACCTCAACTTTTTGAACATCTCCTTTTTCGATAAATTCTTTTACCGTATCCCAATCGGTTTTTTTAGGAGAATCTTCACCGCCCATAAAACTCCATGCGAGTATCATGGCAGCAATTATTCCATACACCCAGAAAACATTGAATTTAGGACGTTTACCTCCCAAATTACGACCCATTCTATTTGGATTTTCACTCATTTACAATAAAAATTTGTTTTACATATACTACTCTTCGGATTCATAATGAACAGCAGGAGCATCGGCCCACAATTTGTCCAGCTGGTAAAAATCACGCAGTTCTTTTTGGAAAATATGTACCATTACGTCTCCGTAGTCCATAACTACCCAAACGCTATTTCCCAAGCCTTCGACACGCCATACTTTTTCATTCAATTCTTCTTCGACTTTTTGTTCTACGCCGGCAGCAATAGCCTCCACCTGAGTTGTTGAAGGCACGTCACAAATCACAAAAGTATCACAAATAGTCCCGTCCAATCCAGACAGATCAAGTGATACGATATTGTGTCCTTTCTTCTCCTGTATAGCATTGACAATAGTCTCAACAAGTTTACTCATATAAAAAATCAATGTTAAAAATTAATCGGATAAAGATAGTAATTTTTCGACAGTTACTAATATCAGTATATGCTGTATCTGCAAATATCCTGCAAATTTTACATTTCAAGACATTCTGACACTATTTAGCTACAGCAATTACCGATTCCTGCAATGCTTTAATTAATGATCTTTTCACATATGTACGTCTTACAGCCATTGTAATTTTGCGAGAAGCGGCACCTTTAGCAAGAGTTTTCACCTGTGAACGTCTCTCTTCGGGGATGAAGTCGATAACCATTTCAGGAATTATGGTTATTGCAGAGGTATTGTCAACTATACGCATAAGCGTTTCGATTGACCCGCTTTCAAAATTATATCCTGAAGCGACCTTGCGTTTGGCCTGACACAATTCCATAACCTGATCCCTCAGACAATGGCCTTCGGAAAGCAGCAACAGTTGCCGTACATCTATATCCTCTATACGGATATTGCTGCGTTCATATAAATTATTCGAAGGTGACACATATGCATAAAACTTATCATTGAAAAGTTCTATCTCCTGGATATCATGAGGGGCACCTCCTGCCATAATGGCAGCATCCAACATATCCTTTTCCAAATCTTCTATTATATCAGGAGTTATCATTTCACGAATTTCAAGCTCTACCTTAGGATATTTACGTGAAAATGCAGGGATAAATTTATGCAACAAATATGGAGCGATAGTAGGAATGACACCTAAGCGTAAAGTTCCGGCAACCTCTCCTTTCAGGTCACTAACTTTTTCTTTTATATTATAAAATGACGATATCGCCTCTTTTGCCTGTTCCAACACTATACGTCCGGCTTCTGTGGGGATCACAGGTTTACGGCTTCTGTCAAGCAACACGACACCAAGTTCATCTTCAAGATTTTTAATCTGCATACTGAGCGAAGGTTGGGTCACGAAACTGTTTTCAGCAGCAGCTGAAAAACTACCGTAATTTGCAACTGCCAGAAAGTATTCGAGTTGAATAATCGTCATATCAATATTTTTTATAATAAAATACAAAATTACAAAAAATATCTTATAACAAAAATTTAACTTCTATAAAGCCTTCCCTGCCATGTATTCCTCTCTTGTAATCTTTTTTCAAACTTTGCCAACAACTGCTCGTTACGGATCAAGCCCCAATTCGGTCCGTAATGATATCGGGGAGGAGCTTCACTTGCAAAACGTTCCACCACCATATCAGGTCTCAACCGCTCCAAAATATCTATAAAAAAATCGATATATTCATCCAATTCGAAAAAAGAGTAACGTTGCGGATTTTTATCATAATCTTCAGCCATGGCCGTCCCTTTGAATATCTGGAGCTGATGAAATTTGATATTATTCAATGGCAGAGTGTTAATAATTTCTGTTTGGGCCAACATCATTTCACGACTCTCTCCCGGAAGTCCGAGAATAAAATGCGCCCCAGTATGAATTCCTTTTGCAACCGTCATCTCCACAGCTCGCCTTGCCGTGGCAAAATCGTGCCCGCGATTAACATTGCGCAACGTATCGTCATAACATGATTCTATACCATACTCTATGGTTACATAATGATCTTTTGAAAGAGAGGCAAAATAATCGAGTTTTTGGTCATCTATACAATCCGGACGAGTACCAACGATTATTCCCAGTATTTCAGGAAATTCGAAAACCTGCCCGTAAATATCTTTTAATGTATCCAAAGAGGCATGCGTATTGGAAAAAGATTGAAAATAGGCCAGATATTTTTCAGCTGAACGGTAACGGTTTCTATGAAAATCTATACCCTCTTCCAGTTGTTGACGCACACTTTTAGATGGCATGCAATACGAAGGGGTAAAAGCCTCATTGTTACAAAATGTACACCCTCCGCGAGCTACAGTACCATCTCGATTAGGACATGAAAATCCTGCATTAACCGAAAGCTTTTGCACTCTGGAGCCGAAAGTACGACGAAAATATCCCGAATAGCTGTTAAAACGTCTGCCGTCTCCCCATGCATAAATTTTCAATCTATTTTCATTATCTATATTCTCCATAGTTATTTATGCTTTATCTCATACAGACGCCACAACTCCGGGACAATCTTTTACGCCAAGATTGTGTAACAACAGAGACGAGATATTCTAAAATTTGTGATTAAAACTATTATCCTTTTTTTAATGCCTCGATAAAAGCGGGATATTTATTCCAGATATGTTCAGTTTGCAGCCATAATTCCCGAGCCAAAGTCTCTTTCGACGGACGTTCAGAGTCAATATCTTTCAAATATTGATCTGTAATTTCATGATCGGAGCAGGTAAACTCCTTATAAAAGACAGGGAAACTTTTCTTAAAATGGAACATTTCACCCACCGGTATTTCGTTTTTACGATTAAATTCGCTCCACATTTTAAGAATTTCCTTTTCAGGATATTTGTCGCTTATATCATCAATTATTTCATCGAAAAGTTCATACTCTTCGAGGACGACATAACAATAAGCCAACGGTTGCGTAGCATTGGAATGATCTTCTGGATCTATATCCAACAACAGTTCCAACATTCCAGCCGCCAGTTCGAAATCACCAACCAAAAAATGATCTATGGCAGAACTATGAATAAGATTAATTGCCGACTGATTATCCTCATCCTCCCAATCGAACACGACCTCTTCATTTTCGGGTATAATTTCCAACAAGCGTTGAAATGCTTCATACCGCATATCACAAGCTTTTTTAATCTCTCCGTTACGTTCCATTTCACGTGAGACCTTCAGGATATATGCAAAATCATAATCCCGGTTACGGTCGTTTCCCATATCGGGATATGTCAACACATACGTATTTTCAATCGTAGGGCTCAGATAAGGGATTCCTGTCATCGTTGTTCTATATATTTTGTCGAAGTTTGCAAAATTATGCAATACTATTGACTTTTGTATGCTTTTTTGAAATTATTTAACAACAAATCTATAATTTCCTGATCCAGCTTCAAAAACAGAATATTCTTTATCCTTTTCGACATAAACAACTCCATTGCCTGAATCGGACAAATTCAAAATATGACCGCTTTCATAAATGTTTTTGCCATTGCGGTTCGGGACATAAATTTTGGCCTTAACTCCCACGGGTATGGAAACATTCATTTCAAAAGAACCATTTTGCACATATTTACCACGTTTCCAATCAACTGCAATATTTCCCATCAAAGAGTTGTAAGATCCCTTTGCATACTCCAGATCACCCTCCGGTTGCGGTTTTATCTCAATCTCCTTAAACCCGGGAGCAAGAGAATTAATTCCCAAAAGCGAACGGTAAAACCACTCTGCAACGGTACCGAACATAGGATGATTATGAGAATATATATTATCGGAATATGCCCATGTTTCCCATATTGTCGTAGCTCCATGTTCGATCATATATCCCCATCCAGGAAAATCCTTTTTAGTAACTATTTCATATGCAATATCGTTATGACCGGATTCCCTCAATGTATTAAGCATAAGTGGAGTTGCAAATATTCCTGTCCGAATATGTCCTTGGGCATTATTAATTGTTTCCAATAACTTAGATAATACCTTATCCCGTTCACCCTCAGGAATTAAGTCATACCCCAAAGCAAAAGCCTGTGTAGTCTGATTGAAAATATCATAAACACCATCACCTTTATAAAACTTATTTATAAAAGAGTTTTTGATATCTTCAGCCAATTTATTATATTCAGTTTTATCCTCGTCTTTATCCAACAATTCAGCGAATTCTGCCAACAGTTTCACATGATTGTAATAATGAGCTGTCGCCGTCAGCGAATTAGGTCTCACATCTAAGGTTTCATGATCCCCTATACAATCGGCAATAATATTACCGTCAGCCTGTTGACGCAAAAATTCCACCTGCTTTTTAAAAATGTCATAATTATCGGCAATTATCCGCTTATTGCCATAATACTCATAAAGTTTTTTCTGCGTATAGCCGAATGCCAATTGCCATCCGATAGGTCCGGAGCCATTCCCGAAGCCTTTATCTGCAATTCCCATATATGGGGCCGTTTCAGTCATAGCACCAGACTCACGCCTCGAATCACGATAATCATAAACGGTCTTTGTATGGAAATTAGCCATGTCGAACATATAACAGAATGCATCGCCCGTGGCAACCAAATCTCCTCCGTAACCCAATTTTTCACGTCCCGGACAATCCGATTGGACAGAAAAAACATTACTCAGGAAGGTCCATTCAACAGCTTTATTTATACGATTTATCAACTCATTTGAACATTGGAAAGTTCCTGAATGCTTTAAATCCGCACTCATTCTCAAACCTTCTACATTATCCAAAGTCGGACGTCCCGGGAAACCGGTAATCTCGACATACCTGAATCCATGGAAAGTAAAACGAGGATTCCACACCTCCACTCCATCTCCTTTAAGGATATAACAGTCTTCTTGCCATGCAGTTTGCGGTTGCCCTGGCGCAGAACGATCGGCATCCCATATTTTTTTCTTCTGTCCGGCTACCGTGGTCATCACATTCAGACTGCCATCCGAATATACATCTTCGCCGTAACGTATCGTAATTTTCGTACCACGTTCACCCTGCACCTTTAATCTCACAACACCTGCAAAATTTTGCCCCATATCGAATACAAACTCTCCTTTACGAGTCTCAGTCATACGGACAGGTTTTACAACTGCCGTAACCTTTACCGCAGGTTGTCTCTGCGCACACAATATACCTGCAGGAGCCGATACAGTTTGAGCTTGTTTCCATTTCAAATCTTCCGTTCTTACTCCGTCATCACTTATATCAGACGCCACAGATGCAGATTTCACAGATTCCGACTGAGATCGTTCATTCGACGGCAAATTCCAACCTGGAGATTCCAATCGAGCGTCATAAACCTCTCCGAGATAGACATTATTCCGAAGAATAGGACTTGAAGCCGTTTCCCAAGAAGTATCCGTCGGAATAATTTCAGTTTTCCCGTTATCGTATGTAATCCTCAATTCAGCAATCATACATGGGCGTCCTATTGTAAGATATTTTCTCAACGGAGTAAATATCGGCATCGGCAAAGGATTATAAAATCCATTTCCGAGTATAATCCCTATGCAATTTTTACCACTTTTCACAAGATCGGTTACATCATAGGTCGTATATAAAATTCTTTTATCATATGACGTCCACCCGGAGCCATAATAATCGGCCCCAACTTTCTGCCCATTGATATAAGCATCGTAATATCCCAATCCACTTATATAAAATCTCGCATGTTTTATATTATTCTCAGAAAAAAACTCCTTACGAAACATAGGAGCGGGATCATTTTTATAAAAATCTTCCTCACATCCAGGATCTTTGGACCCATCACCGATCCATTCGGCCTGCCAATCGTCTGCAGATAACATGGCCATTTCCCATGAAGCTGTTTCACTCCATGCCGAAGGGTTACCATCCTTATCATAAGACCTGACTTTCCAATAATATTTTGCAAATGACTTCAGAGGTTTACCGGCATATTCAATATTATTTTGTTCTCGTGATTTAATTTTACCCGTATTCCAAACATTTCCCTTATTACGGTTTATATCCTTCAGATTATCACTGACAATAATTTCATACGCACTCTGCCATTGATTACGATCAACCGAAGTTAATTGCCAAGCTAATAAAGGATTTTTGACATCTATTCCCAACGGTTCTGTTCTCCACTCACAAGTAAGATTTTCAACATTATACGCAAAAATAACCTGAGTATATAATGTCAGGCAAAAAATGGAAACTAATAATAATATACCCCTCTTCATAAAAAATTAATGTGTATAATCCAATATTTTTAGATCCGGCACAGCATTCTGAATTATTGTCTTCATCTTATTTGCAAATGGGCAAGGATACCCAATAGGAGTTCCTTTTTGTATACAAGACGCAAATGCTATTGTATCGGCACCTCTTTTTGCCAACTCTCTTGCTCTCAAAACAGACTTTTTACCTGGGCAACCACCGCAATTAATAAGCCCTACAATTTCTATATCTTCAGTAACGTCAGCAAAAATACCTTTTCGTTCCCTTATAGCCTTAAAATCACCAGTTCCAGGGCAAAAATCTTCAGTTTGCGCACATCTGATAATACCGAGTTTCATAAGTTTAAATTATTTATCCTGACAATCAATCAAATGATATAAACCGTACATCCTTCAAAATGTTACCTGAACTGTATAGACAATGCCATTTAAAATCAACAAACAGTATTAAATGAAACGATTATATCGAGATAAATATAAAGTTTTTTTCAGACAAAAAAAAGCCCTGAGTATCGATACACAGGGCTTGAAGTGGCGGTTACCTACTCTCCCACAATTTGCAGTACCATCGGCGTGAATGGGCTTAACTTCTCTGTTCGGAATGGGAAGAGGTGGAACCCCATTGCTATAACCACCTAATCTCAGTATATATGTTATATCTCTTAACGGTAAACCCCG
>CASFSC010000140.1 GCA_949296995.1 uncultured Alistipes sp.
AAAACATACCGCTGGAAAACAACAACGGATTTTTTGGATTATATTGTAATAATTCAAGAATCTTATGTAAATATTCTGATACCGTAGTTAACACGTCAAAACCTAAATAATACTCTATTTTACAATACTGAGTTCACATTATATAATAAAAATCGAGAGATCTCTTTACCTGAACTGACAACTTCAGGTCAGATGTTAATCACTCCGTTTCATGCAAAGCACTGTTCAACAATGCAATACCTTAAATCACAACCGCCACCCTATCAATTACAAAATAATTTCAAAACTCATTATAATGTTAAAGATATAGATATTTTTTATAAATACATCCTATTAATCATATAATGCAAAGTCTGCACGCTATTTATCACGTACAACATAACAATTATAACTATTTATAAATGCCTCATAAAACATATCCCCCAACATAGCATAACCCTCTTTGGTCAAATGTATTCTATCTCTTTGTGCCAATTTATCCTTATACCATTTATTCATGGCACCTTCACCCCCTGCAGCACTATACATATCCCAATAAACAAGTCCCAACTCGTCAGCAACCCGAATGATATTATCCCTTACTCGTGAAAGATTTTTATTCACGCTATAAACAGCTCTGCCTCGAACTACCCTGCGGGTACAACATTCCATCGGAGTGGTCAACATAATAACTGCATCCGGATTATTTTCTTGAAGCGACTTTACAAATTTCAATATACTGTTATAAGAGTTTTCAGCAGAGAAACGACGTCCAAAAGAGTCATTCGTTCCCAAAGAAACAATTATCAGATTAGCCCCCAATAATGACATCTGACTGGCTATCTGTGGGCTACGGTTATAATGTTCGTAACTGCACCCATTAATTCCCACCGAATGGTATAAAACTCCCCCGCATCCGTTTTCGAGTGAAAATCCAAAAAATATAGGAGTTCGATAATCCGGATCACTCAAATCACCTCGAAGAACAACACTATCCGTAGTCTGATTCAAAACGATATGAGTAGACATATCTGTACTGAAATAATCACAGACAGATCCTATTGACCATATTGAATCTTCTACAAGAAGTGGTGCTTGAGCATGATGAAATGCCGTCACCTGATTAAAAGGTGTTTCATAAGACTTTATAGAAAAAACTATATTTTTATCACCAGTAGCAATAGCAATACCTCCAAGACCCACATCAAATGAAGGTTCCCATTTTGAACAGCTTGCTGCAATCCAATTATTTGGAGAGATTATCGCATAATCGGATGGTTCATTAGTTCCCAAAATTTTCAATGGCATAATAAGCCCCCGCCCCGCATTTCCAAAATCATGTTGAAATTTTCGTCGGACTTCACCGGTTAAATAACCGGCCTGAATATGTGAATCGCCTATATGTAAAATAGTCAGTTTATCCAGACTTCCTCCTCTCAATTCCATCATTTTCAAAAATATGGAGTCCAAAGAAGAAACATTACCTGACAAGTAACCGGCTGTAGAATCAGACTGAACTGTCAACTCCTCAAATTGTTCGACAATACTTTCATTTTCCGCAACAGATTGCGAAACAATCAACACAATAGAAAATAGAAGTAATGCAACAAATAAACGTCTCATTAATATGCATTTGGTATATGAGTACTCAACGAATCGTACCCTTTATCTTCTTCCGCTTCAATATAATTTAATGATGAATCGGGAACAATTATTTGTCCGGCGGCAGTATCCAATTCGTGAAATACAAATCCGGCATCATATTGCTGTTTGCCTTTCATAATTGCCTTTATCAACTCTTTGGCAATATAACGTCCCCCTGGATAACCTATATGGGTATAATCTTTTGCAGCCCAGTTTTTGTTAACGAAACGGACCATACTGTTTTCTCCGCCCATTCCTGTAAAAGTATCCCAAAATGCAACACCCGCAGCCTTGGCTGCACTGCGCTGGGCATGAATCATTCCTCTAACAGAAGGCATCGTAACAAATTCTCCTTCACGAAGAGAACTGCGGTCACCAACTCCCATTACCAGTATGCTGCTCCCCGGGAAACATCCTTTTATATAATTGATTATACCGACAAAACGTTTCCCGTAAGACTCATACGTCAACTGATCGGCTGACATGACGTTAAGTCCATATTGTAATATTACAAGATCATACGGCGTAATTTCATTTATCTGCCTGTTTATCGCAGCCTCAGTATCGAACAGAGATAAACCACTGTTTCCACGAATCGAATAATTGTCCACCACAACACCGCTATCATCCTCCATCATTACGCCATAACCGATAAATCCTTCTGGATTAACCACAGAAATATCTATCGATGCAATATCCCCAGTCACCACGATCTGTTGTATATATGGTCCGGAATCGGGTGTGAATCTTTGTGAAAGTGAATCGTTCACCACTATATCAAGACTCGAATTACCCTCATTGATAAACAGCAAACGCGCAACTGAAACCTCCTTGATATGTTTACGGAAATTTACACCTTTAATCTTGGTTACCGCCCCTTCACGTGGGATACACAAAACTCCTGAAACATAAAATTTATCGAGCAACCCCTCAGGTACTTTTTTCTTATTGACAACGCTATAAGCATCCCATTTATCAAAGGTATGTTTTACTGTGGCTCGATATTTAGCAACAGCAGAGGCAAAAGGAATAAATCCGACTCCATGCCCACCATACATATCCTGCAAATGTTCCCTGATATCGGCAGTAATAATATCGCCTTCGATAAAAGAGTCTCCAAGAACAGCTATACGTATGACCCCATCTCCTCCTTTACGATCAAGTGCTCTATAAAATGCAGACAACGCCTTTTCGTCTATACCGTAATCTTCTATTGCAACAACTCCGGAAGTATCTACATTCCGAGCATCAGGTACTCCCGACTTTATACTGTCTTTAATCCTTGTACTTCCGATTTCCCATGTTTGAGACTGATGTGTCGGGACACTATCTTGGGGGACATCTACCTTGGCAAGCATAGCCGAATCCAAGCCTAAAAAAGTAGTATCAAAATAGAGGTCGGGTAACTCTTCAGGCAACTCTTCTCTCGGAAATAGATCAGACAAAATATTAACCTTTTTCAGAAATTGTTTACCCACTCCAAAATAAGGCAAAAATGATACTCCCACCAGAATCAATACTACAAGGAGGGTTAAAGTGAAAGAGGAACCAAGATAATCCCGCTGTTGTTTCATCACATATCCAAATATCCGCCAAACGGCTCCTCAAAGAGCCGTTTGTCAATTTTCAGAATTATATTTCTATCTTTCGTCAAGCGGAACATATGGTCTTCTTTCTCGTACATTCTTGTATGCAGGACGAATTATTCGTTTACTATCGAAATTAAGTTCCTCGATTCTGTGAGCAGTCCATCCGACTATACGACTCATTGCAAACAATGGAGTATAAACTTCAGCCGGCAAACCGATCATATCATATACGAATCCGGAGTAGAAATCGACATTGGCACAAACACGTTTATTAACCTTATTGCCCTTGAACTGCATGAAGACTTCGATAGCTCTCTCTTCGAGAAGTTCCATGAATGCAAATTCCTCTTCACGGCATTTTTCTTTAGCCAAATCACGAGCGAGCTCTTTAAGTAACAATGCGCGAGGATCAGAAATAGTATAAACGGCATGTCCTATTCCATAAATAAGACCTTCCTTGTCATAAACCTCCTTATTCAACATTCTCCACAGATAGGTATCTATCTCTTCGACATTTTTCCAATCCTTGATATTTTCTTTCAGGTGATTTACCATTTTCATCACGGCAATATTAGCTCCTCCATGAAGAGGGCCCTTAAGAGATCCGATTGCAGCTGCTATTGACGAATAGGTATCGGTACCCGAAGAACTTGTAACCCTGACTGTGAAAGTAGAGTTATTACCGCCACCATGTTCGGCATGCAACATCAGGGCCAAATCAAGTGTACGTGCTTCCAAATGAGTATACTCTCCTTTAAGCATATAAAGGAAGTTTTCAGCTATGGACAGATTTTCCTTCGGATGGCGTATATGTAATGAAAGACCGAGATTACTATGGCGCATAATATTATATGCATACGCAATTATGGTCGGAAATTTCGAAATCAAATCTATCGACTGACGCATAAGGTTTTCACGAGAAGTATCATCGGGATTTTCATCGAATGTATACATTTCGAGTACACTGCGTGCAAGAATATTCATGATATTCTGACCTTCAAGGTCAAGTATATTCATCTTGGTCTTCTGACTCAATGTCATATTATTGTTCAACAATTCACAAAATATGCTGAGCTCTTCTCTATCTGGTTGACAACCGGAAAGCAACAAAAAAACAGTTTCTTCAAAACCGAAACGATCCTCTGACAAGATCCCGCGAACCAAATCTTCTACATCTATACCTCGGTAAATGAGTTTTCCAGGGATAGCTTTCAGTCCTCCTTCAGGCATGCGTTCATAGCCGACTACATCACCAATCCTGGTCAGACCAACCAAAACACCTGAATGGTCTTCATTACGCAGACCTCTTTTTACATTATATTTTACAAACAAATCATTATCTATACGGCTTGTCGATTTAATTGATTCCGACAACTTGTAGATAACATACTCTTTCTTCATTCGGCTTTCCATATGCGCATCATATAATTATTCGGCCCGCAATATACGAATTTTTTTGTTATTTTAATAACATTAAATGCAACGCCGTCGTTTTTTGACAGTGAAAACCGTCAATTTCTAAAAATATTTAACTTCTCTGTTTTCTATGGCACTCAACAAATTATTGGCAAGCGAGCTGGCTCCGATACGGAAATAATCGGGCGTAGTCCATTCATCACCAAGTATATCCTTGACAATAGTATAATAAAGTACTGCATCCTCAGCCGAAGAGATACCTCCTGCTGCCTTGAAACCGATTCTGTGCCCCGTTGCCTGATAATAATCTCTGATAGCTTCACAGATAACTATTGCAGCTTCGGGAGTTGCAGCTACACCAGTTTTTCCGGTAGATGTTTTTATAAAATCGGCTCCTGCCGCCATAGAAATAATGGAAGCATTACGTATAAGTTGAGGTTTTTTAAGCAACCCAGATTCAATTATCACTTTAAGAACGGTTTCATCACCCAATTCGCTTTTAATCACGGCTATTTCATTTCCCATAAGATCGTATTCACCCGACAAAAATTCGCCCAAACTCAAGACGACATCTATCTCATCGGCACCATTTTCAACAGCCATAGATGTTTCGAGCATTTTCACTTCGAGGTATGTCTGCGATGAAGGGAATCCACCGGCTACACTCGTAATGGCCATATTTGAACTACCCACTACAAGGCCCACCGTTTCGACAAAAACAGGATATACACAGATGGAGGCCACATTGGGAATATTAGGAAAATGTTTGTTAAAATCAACAGCTTTCAGCGTAAGCTGTTCTATATGCGTATGAGTATCGGTCGAACCCAAAGATGTCAGGTCCAAACAGCTGAAACAAGTCCGATATACATCTCCGTTCATATTATTTCTGACGGAAGATTTAATTCTATCAAGTTTCTGTGCCAGTTCAGTCTCAGAAATCGATTTTTCGAATTTTTTAAGCACATTACCGTATTCCATAACATCGAGGGATTTATTCTGTGCAAAGATATAAAAAATCGGGCGAGAGATATATCTCTCGCCCTGAAATAGCATCGGTTAAAATCAGCTTACACAAAAAACATAAGTCTTTTTCCTACCATAAAAAACTGAATCCTACATTAGCTTGCCTTAATTCGGGTCCTTTCCCAGAACGGAACAACAATCCATCATAATATGTTGCCGTAATCGCAAAATGTTTATACCCTACATTGACTGTATAACCGTAGTGAAAATTTCGCAATCCAAACCCGCCATGCTGTTTAAACTTACCGCTTAATTCCGGATGCTTCGCTTTAATTTTGGTATGAGACCCCAACAATAAACCTCCTACCACACCTCCATTCACAAACCATTTGTTTTTAGGCCCGAATTGAATCTCCAGCAAAAGAGGCACATTCAGATATGAAGTTGTAAGTTTTGTTTTTTTAAGAGGAATTCCCTTTTCATTATATTGGTTATCTACCATTATTCCTCCATTTTCACGTTTAAGACCTATATTTTGGTCAAACCTGAAATTATTGATTTCGAATCCCACACCAACCAACAATCCAACCCTTGGAGAGAAGGCAAATGTATAACTGAACGGATTAATCGAAATTCCGATCGACTTACCGCTCTGAGTCATAAATGATGCATCAGCTGGCAATGACAAATCGCGCAAAGAACTAATCAACCCGTTATATGTAAGCGATATTCCAGTCCAATGGCCCGATTTCATTTTAATTTTCTTAATCAATTCATCGGATTTAGAATAGTTGGAAAGCCCTATCACATTTATTCCTGAATTATTATTACGAGAATTAACCTTAGGGAATATATCCAAATTAATCCCATCCTTAAACTGTCGATTGGAATAATCACCATTATTAGCCGTATACTCTTCCCGTATTTCTCCTGTAACGGTCTTAGCGCCATAAGACCCACCTGTACCAGATCTCACGCTTCCATCACCAAAACTATTATCATCTTTAATAATATACTCTTCACGTTGTTGTGTCGGATCTATATCAGCATATACAACGACTTCTGTAAAAAAGCACAGAATTGTAATTATCAGTATCATTCTTTTCATAACCATGCTATTTAGATTTTGTTTTCGATATTCTTATCAATGAAGCGACCTCAACACCCCGTTCCCGATTGGTTTCAAATTTAGTAATAGGAAGTGGTGAAAGTAAAATAGAAACTCCCCTTACAATAGTTTTCCCAACACTTAAACCCGATTCTTCATCTTCTATTTCATTTTCTTTATATGATAATAATTGATCGGCATTTACAATATTTATATCTTCAGGAGCAATAATATCAGGTATTTCAGCCACTAATTCAGCATCTGTTTCCGCAAGAATTGTTCCTAAAACAACATTTTTGCCAATTACCGAATCTTCATCACTTTTCGACTCTATTCTTACATCCTCAGATTGTGTGACAACAGAAGAAACGATTTCAGATGCATTATTCTTTATTTTTCCAGATTTATTTTCCCCTAATCCAGAGACAGGTTCAGAAACTGCCAATGATGATTGTTTTTTCTCAGACAAGCTGACATCAGGCTGCATATCCTTCATATCAGCATTTATACCATGCAAAGGTTCATAAGATTTAGTACGTTTATCAACCGTTTCTTGTGAAAGATTTCCCAATATTGTCTCTCGTTGCATAGGGTTATATGAAAATAACCACATCCCCAACACAATAAGAACAGATGCTGCTGCAGCCCCCTTAAAATAAGGCAATACCGTACGAAAAATATTTTTGCGAATAAAAGAAGATTTACATGGAAACTCTTCATAAGAAACAGGCAATATCGGCATATCGTCCATTAATAAATGAACTTCATCGTAAGCATCCTTATCCGTATCAAGGAAACGTTCAAATTCGAGTTTTGTCTTTTCATCGAGGTTTCCTTCAATATAGTCCAGCGCCCACTCCTGATAATTGTTTTTATCAATCTTTTTCATAACAGATAATTTATATCGCCAATAATCTTCTTTAATGCTACACGTGCTCTAAAAATATAAACTTTAACTTGCGATTCTGTCAAAGAGGTTATTTCTGCTATTTCCTTATAAGAATACCCTTCATAATCTCTCAACATAAGTACATGTTTCTGCAGATCAGGGAGTTTATCCAAAAATACATTTAACATCTCGTTAAGACCGACTATCGTATCCTTGAATTGACCTGTTTTCACAGGCATTTTTTCATCTGACAGATATCTTTTCTCATACCGCACATTATTTATTATGAAGTGATACGCGATTGTAAACAAATATGATTTTTCTTTCCCTCTGACTACATTATCGCGTGTTTCCCACAATTTCAGCAAACTATCCTGAACGACATCTCTTGCCAAATCACTATTTTGCAATGACTTAAGCGCAAAACGATATAAATTGTCGGAATACTTTTCCACACATTTGTTATACTCTGAGACGGTCATTCAGTCAGTCAAGTTTAACTGTTAAACGGCAAAACGACTTAAAAGTTACAACATTTTTTATTCTCTTTGATTGATTTATTGTCTTAAAAGGACAGAACGATTAACATTGTTGCAATGCATTTTAATATATCATCCCAATGCAACAAAATATTAATTTAATGCCAACACATTTACACTTGCACTTGATATAAAGAACTGCGATACGAAAACTTGTTTTCGTATCGCAGTTCCATATATACTTAAATAAAAATGTTACAATACCTCAACAATGACTATCTGTCTATCACCCCTGAACCGACAAGTTCTTCACCATCATACCATGCAGCAAATTGCCCTGCAGTAACACCGCGCTGAGGCTTATCAAACACTATATACCCGCCCTTATCTGTTACATGCAACGTTCCGTCCTGTAACGGCTGACGGTAACGAATACGGATTTTGAAACGACGCTTTTCTCCCTCAGCGAGCCGCATATCCGGACGTATCCAATGCATCTCGTCAGGCCGTATATGGAGAGCTCTGCGAAAAAGACCAGGATGTGTCTGTCCCTGTCCTACATACAATATGTTATTCGCAACATCTATTCCTATTACAAACAATGGTTCCGGTTTGCCTCCGACATTTATACCTTTACGTTGTCCTATCGTAAAGAAATGAGCTCCATGATGCCGTCCTACTACAATCCCATCCGATTTTTTATATTCATACGGTTCTGACAGTGATGACAAATCGTCTGCATCGACATTTTTCGCATAACCTGACCACGACGAAGGTATCTCGACAATATCTCCATCCTTTGCTTTCAACTGCTGCTGAAGAAATATCGGCAAATCGACCTTCCCGACAAAACATATACCTTGTGAATCCTTACGTTCTGCCGTGGCCAAATGTTGTTCAGCGGCTATACGTCTCACATCAGGTTTAATCATATCCCCTATCGGAAACATGGCTCGAGAAAGCTGCTCCTGTGTCAGCTGACACAAAAAATAACTTTGATCCTTATTCGAATCAGTACCGGCCAAAAGCCTGTAATATGTTTTACCGTCAATTTCGATCTCCTCTTTGCGACAATAATGTCCGGTAGCTACATAATCTGCACCCAGATCAAGAGCTGCCTTCAGAAAAGCATCGAACTTGATCTCCCTATTACACAACACATCTGGATTGGGTGTACGGCCTTTGCCATATTCACTGAACATATAATCGACAACCCTGTGGCGGTACTCTTCGCTAAGATCGATAAAATGAAATGGAATATCCAGTTTCTTGGCCACAAGTTCCGCAAACATATGGTCGTCATACCAAGGGCAGTCGCCTGCAAGCGTACCTGTAGTATCATGCCAATTTCGCATAAAAAGAGCTATCACATCATACCCCTGCTCTTTGAGAAGATATGCTGCGACACTCGAATCAACGCCACCGGATAATCCTATTACAACCTTTTTCACAGTTAATCCATAATTACAAGTTTCAACACTTCATCGTTGAATTTGACATAATGGAAAGTCAGTCCTTCAAGATATTCAGGTTTAATTTCAAGAATATCCTTTTTATTATCTTCACTGAGAATTATCTCCTTAATACCGGCACGTTTGGCTGCCAGGATTTTTTCCTTGATACCTCCGACAGGCAATACTCTTCCCCGAAGAGTAGTCTCTCCCGTCATTGCAATATGGTCTTTAACCTTGCGACCTGACAATGTCGACACGAGAGATGTCATCATGGTAATACCGGCACTCGGTCCATCCTTCGGAATAGCTCCCTCTGGCACATGTATATGGATATCGTTCTTTTCAAATCTTTCCAAAGGTATTTCCAACTCTTCGGCATGAGCCTTAACCCACTGCAAAGCTATCGTCGCAGATTCTTTCATAACATCTCCAAGGTTCCCTGTCATAGTCAAGGCTCCTTTACCAGGAGTAAGGATAGATTCTATATAGAGAATATCACCTCCCACTTCCGTCCAAGCCAAACCTGTAACGACTCCCACAATACCTTCAACATCATACATATCACTATGATAACGGGGGACGCCCAATATTTTTTCAACATCATCCAATGAAATTTCAGGTTTGAACTGTTCGTTAAAACCTATCTGTTTAACTCGATAACGTGTAATTTTCGCAATATTTTTATCCAATGAACGTACTCCGGATTCCCTCGTATAATCCGTAATTATTTTTTCTATCACTTTAGGGCTCAACTTCAAATCTTTAGAAGATACACCATGAGCTTTCAGTTGTTTAGGAAGTAAATACTTACGTGCAATTTGAATTTTATCCTCAAGGATATAACCTGGGATATTTATCATCTCCATACGGTCACGCAATGCAGGATTGATATTGGCTATGTTATTGGCCGTAGCAATGAATAACACTTTCGACAAATCGTATTCCGTATCGAGATAATTATCATGGAACGACGTATTCTGTTCAGGATCCAGAACTTCAAGCAATGCTGACGAAGGATCGCCATGATTGCTCACAGTAACCTTATCTATTTCATCCAATATCAACACCGGATTCGAAGAACCGGCACGTCTTATGGTCTGAATAATTCGGCCCGGCATAGCCCCGATATAGGTACGACGGTGACCTCGTATTTCAGCTTCATCATGTAAACCGCCGAGTGCAATACGTCCGAATTTACGTTTCAATGCGGCTGCAACGGATTTACCCAAAGAGGTTTTACCTACTCCCGGAGGACCGTAAAGGCATAATATCGGGGACTTAAGGTCGCCTTTAAGTTTTATTACCGCAAGGTGTTCCAAGATACGGTCTTTGACTTCATCAAGTCCGAAATGGTCGTTGTCCAATCTTTTTTTGGCACGTTCCAAATCGAGATTGTCTTTGGTACACTCTTCCCATGGCAAATCGAGCAACAACTGCAAATAGTTGAGTTGCACCGAATATTCCATTACAGCAGGATTGGTACGTTCCAGTTTGGAAAGTTCCTTTTCAAACAACTCCTTCGTCTCCTTATTCCATTTCTTCTTGGCGGCACGTTTACGCAGTTCATCAACATCCTTGTCGGCAGGATCTCCGCCCAATTCATCCTGGATAGTGCGTATTTGCTGTTGTAAGAAATACTCCCGCTGCTGCTGATCAATATCCCGTTTTACCTTATTTTGTATCTCGTTCTTCAACTCTACAAGCTGCTGTTCACGGACAACGATCTCAAGCAAACGACGAGCTCGGGCCAACAATCCCGGAGCTTCGAGCAAACGCTGGCGGTCGGAATCAGGCAAGTCCATATTGGAACAGATAAAGTTGATGATCCCTCTTTTGTTATCTATATTTTTAATGGCAAACGAAGCCTCTTTAGGCATATTCGGAGATATGCTTATAATATTCAACGCGACATCCTTTATCGAATCTACAAGCGCATTGAACTCGATATTATTTTTATCGGGGACGATATCCTTAAGTGCGACTACCGATGCCTTAAAATAAGGTTCCGTACTTACAAACTCCTTGATCTCGATTTTTTCAAGTCCATGAAGAATGACGGTAAGATTACCGTTTGGCATTTCCAATATTTTCAAAATACGGGCAGCCGTACCGACCCTGTAAAGATCTTCGGGGCCAGGCTGTTCTATATCGGGTTGTTTCTGCAAAACAACGCCCAAAATGGAGCCTGTACTTTCGACCTCACGAATAAGTTTTATCGATTTGTTCCGTCCCACGGTAATGGGAGTGATAGAACTGGGGAACAATACCGAACTACGCAATGTCAATATAGGCAATACTTCAGGTATAGAGACATCTTCTATCAACTCTTCCTCCTCAGACGAGATAATAGGAATGATCTGATGTTGCCCTTCGATCAAATCCGAAATACCTGCAAAACTTTCTCTTTTTTTATTATATTTTTTACTCATAGTCTCGATTAATATTATACTTGCTCTTCCTGCATTGAAGTTGCAAAGGTACAGTTTTTTACAAAAATAACGACAATTAATACATTATATTATTGCAAAACGTTATCTTTGCAGTCTTAATTCAAATAATAAAGACAAAATGGAACTCAGTGCAAAGTACAATCCGCAGGATATAGAAGGGAAATGGTATGATTACTGGATGAAGCAGGGATTTTTTCACTCAACGCCCGATTCACGCGAACCTTACACCATAGTTATACCTCCTCCAAATGTCACGGGAGTACTTCATATGGGTCACATGCTGAACAATACCATTCAGGATGTTTTGGTTCGCAGGGCTCGTATGTTTGGTAAAAATGCCTGCTGGGTTCCGGGAACCGACCATGCTTCAATAGCTACGGAAGCAAAAGTCGTGCAAAAACTGAAAGCTCAAGGCATAGAAAAGAGTTCTCTTTCACGTGAAGAGTTTTTAAAATATGCTTGGGAATGGAAAGAAAAACATGGGGGTATCATTCTTGAACAGCTCAAGAAGCTTGGTGCTTCATGTGATTGGGAACGCACCAAATTCACAATGGATGCACCGATGAGCCAAAGTGTCATCAAGGTTTTCGTAGATCTATACAACAAAGGCAAAATATACAGGGGTGTGCGCATGGTGAATTGGGATCCCGCAGCCCTTACCGCACTTTCAGATGAAGAGGTAGAATATCGCGAATCTCAAGGTAAACTGTACTACCTGCGTTACATGATAGAAGGCTCCGACAAATATATAGTGGTTGCCACTACCCGTCCTGAAACTATTTTAGGAGATACGGCTGTATGTGTTAATCCCAAAGACCCCCGTTATGATTTCCTTAAAGAAGGTGACAAGGTCATCGTTCCACTGATAAACAGAGCCGTTCCCATAATCAAAGACGAATACGTCGATATAGATTTCGGAACTGGAGCCCTGAAAGTTACTCCTGCCCATGATATTAACGACTACATGTTGGGAGAAAAATACAATCTCGAAGTTATCGACATTTTCAATGACAACGGTACCATCAACGAAAAAGGGAAACTTTATGTTGGGATGGATCGTTTCGACGTCCGTAATCAGATTGAAAAAGATCTTGAAAAGGCAGGACTGATGGAGAAAGTCGAAGCCTACACTAATAAGGTAGGTTATTCGGAACGTTCACATGCCGTAATCGAACCTAAACTTTCAATGCAATGGTTCGTAAAAATGGAAGAACTCGCACAACCTGCCTTAAAAGCAGTGATGGAAGATACTGTTGCACTGATACCAGCCAAATTCAAGAACACATACCGTTATTGGATGGAAAATGTCAAAGACTGGTGTATATCCCGTCAATTATGGTGGGGGCAGCGCATACCGGCATATTACCTTCCTCAAGGCGGTTACGTAGTGGCCGAAACTGCAGAAAAGGCGCTGGCTCTTGCAAAAGAAAAAACTGGAGACAATTCACTCACTTTGGCCGATCTCAGACAGGATCCGGATGTACTTGACACATGGTTTTCATCATGGCTTTGGCCTATTTCCGTGTTCGATGGCATAAATAATCCGAACAACAGCGATATAAAATATTATTATCCGACCAATGACCTTATTACGGCCCCAGAAATTCTGTTCTTCTGGGTTGCAAGAATGATCATTGCCGGATATGAATACATGGGCGACAGACCTTTCCGAAATGTCTATCTTACAGGTATAGTACGTGACAAACTGCGTCGCAAAATGAGTAAATCTCTCGGAAATTCTCCTGATCCTTTGGACTTGATCGCCAACTACGGAGCTGACGGTGTACGTGTGGGAATGTTATTATGTTCGGCTGCAGGTAACGACCTAATGTATGACGATTCTCTGGTAGAACAAGGACGTAATTTCGGAAACAAAATATGGAATGCATATCGTTTGGTAAATTCATGGGCTGTAGATGAAAATGCGCCACAAAGCGACAATAACCGTATAGCTACCGAATGGTTCGATTCCATGTTGAACAAGACGATGGAACAAATCAACGAAAACTTCGCTTCATATCGTATTTCCGAGGCTCTCATGTCTACTTACCTGCTATTCTGGAACGAATTCTCGGGTTGGTATCTCGAAATGATAAAACCGGCATACCAACAGCCGATAGACCGTGCGACTCTGGATGCTGCCAAAGGATTCTTCGACAAGCTGTTAAAGATAATACATCCTTTCATGCCATTCATTACAGAAGAGATCTGGCAAAACATGGAACAGCGCGCCCAAGGAGAGAGCATAATGATCAGCCGTATGCCTGAAGTTGAAAAATACGATCAGAAATTGCTCGATGAAATAGAGTTGCTGAAAGAGGTTATTTCGACACTTCGTAACATCCGTAAAGAGAGAAATATTCCTAATAAAGAAAAATTGTCGTTGGCTGTGATTGCAGACAGCAACTTCAATTCCAAATACAATCCAATGCTGATAAAAATGGGCAATCTGGAAGGTATCGACGTTATTACCGAAAAATTACCCGATGCAGCCTCTTTCATTGTAAAAACAACAGAATATTTTGTTCCGCTGGGTGATAAAATCAACGTAGAAGAAGAGCTTGTAAAACTGAAAGCCGATCTAAAATATCAGGAAGGATTCCTCGAATCGGTAATGAAAAAACTTAACAATGAACGATTCGTTCAGAATGCACCTCAAAAAGTAGTCGAAACAGAAAAGGCTAAACGCAATGATGCCGAAGCAAAAATCAAAGCTTTGAAAGAGAGAATCGAACAACTTTCATAATTCACGATTCAACAATAAATTAAAAAATATGGCCGCTTTTATGAGCGGCCATATTTTTTAATCCACATACAATTATTTATTTACCACCTTTAAAGTAATCCCGAAGCAATAAATTGCTCAAATCAACAGTCACTATCTGAAATCGATAATTTCGACATCTTTATATGCATCTTTGTCAAATGTAAACATGGAAGGAGACACATCCACATTGGGTGTAATCTTGTTTATACGAATATCCACAAGTGCAGTTATACCCTCCATTTTAGAGCTCACCTGTACGGGTAGTTTGGTAACAGGATCAATACTGATATCTATATACACAAACCCTGTTCCCGATTCTTTAGGCTTCAACTCAACAACCTCGACAGTACGTCCACCCACAACAGCGGTACCTTTATACGTATGGTTGAAATCATTGTAATTCTGCTTGAAAAAACGAGACGGATTGGCAAGCAAATCCTTGTCATTCTCTATATCGATATTCTCTATGACCACTTCGTTATCCAAAACGTTGAAAGTCTGTTTTACCTTACCGTCAGAATAAACTTCAGTACCGTTTATATCCATAAAATATTTGTCACCACATACAAGAAACGATCCGGGAATACGGCTGAATTCATCCTGCATCGAGGCCACAAAATCAACTTTATACGATTTATATGAGGTTATCTTCGCAGTCAATGCATCCAAAAGCGATTTAGATTTATCATCGCCCTTTGCTACAACTGCAATCAACGCAAATACGACAGTAAAAAACAATCTGATTTTCATATTTCAAAACTTACTTGTAACAAGGAATTGTAATAATCATACATTTCAAAGAGAAAAGTCATTCGAAATGTATAACGTCAAGTCAAAAGAAAAATTATCAGACATCGTTAATAACCTTTCAGACTCGTCAACAACATCTCCAGTGAAACCATATCGGTAATCAATACCTCTCTTGGCTTACTACCCGATGCACTGCCGACAATACCGGCATTTTCAAGTTGATCCATGATACGTCCCGCACGATTATATCCTATCGAAAAACGACGCTGTATGGAAGATGTCGAGCCTTGCTGATTTTGCACGACAAAACGGGCAACCTCTTCGAACATATCGTCCAACTGAGACATATCGGCCTTTCCACTGACAGAATCGTTAGATCCTTCAGGATTGTACTCAGGCAATTCATATGCACCAGTATATCCGCGCTGATTACCGATAAATTCGGTTATACGTTCTATTTCAGGCGTATCGACAAATGCACACTGAACACGTATCAATTCGTTGCCTGTGGAAACCAACATATCTCCACGACCTATCAGCTGATTGGCTCCCGGTTGATCTATAATAGTACGTGAATCTATCATCGAAGTAACTCGGAAAGCTATACGCGCCGGGAAGTTAGCCTTTATAACACCAGTAATAATGTTTGTCGTAGGACGTTGGGTCGCTATCACCAGATGTATACCAACTGCACGGGCCAACTGTGCAAGTCGTGCAATAGGGGTCTCTATTTCGCGCCCTGCCGTCATAATCAGATCGGCAAACTCATCTATGATGACAACAATATAGGGCAGGAAACGGTGTCCTTTGTTCGGATTCAACCGACGGTGTGTAAATTTCTCATTATATTCTTTGATATGGCGCACCTCTGCCTTACGAAGCAGGTCATAACGTGCATCCATCTCGATACAGAGTGAATTGAGAGTATATATAACTTTATGTGTATCGGTTATTATGGCATCATCCTCACCAGGCATCTTTGCAAGGAAATGACGTTCCAGTTTCGAATAAAGCGTAAGTTCAACTTTTTTAGGATCGACAAGAACCAGTTTCAATTCTGAAGGATGCTTTTTATACAACAAAGATGTAATGATAGCATTCAGCCCAACCGATTTACCCTGTCCTGTAGCTCCCGCAACCAAAAGATGGGGCATCTTGGCCAGATCTATTACGAAAGTCTCATCCTGTATGGTTTTACCCAATACCACCGGAATATCGAACTTCGACTCCTGGAATTTAACCGAACGTATTACAGAATACATCGAGACCACCTTCTTATCCTTATTCGGCACCTCTATACCGATCGTTCCCTTACCGGGAATAGGAGCTATAATACGTATCCCGAGCGCTGAAAGGCTCAAGGCTATGTCATCCTCAAGGTTTTTAATCTTCGATATTCTAACCCCGGGAGCAGGCACAATTTCATAGAGAGTAACGGTCGGACCTATTGTAGCCTTGATCTTATCTATCTTGATACTGAAATTTTCAAGTGTTTCCTTGATACGATTCTTGTTTTCGACAATTTCTTCACTCGTGACACTCACCTCAACACTATGATCCTCAAGAAGTTCAACCGGAGGTAATTGATACGTAGAAAGTTCAAGTGTCGGATCGTAAATGGAATTTTCTATATCTTCAGCCTCAATCAACTTATCCTCAGGAAGGCGGGCAATAGTAATTTCGTTATTATCATGATCCTCCAGCTCTACATTCTGAGGAACATTTGCCACAAACCCATCTTCAACAGATTCCGAAAAACCTTCAAAAGGCTGCTGTTCCTCTTCACCTCGAGCCGTAACGACGGTAAACTCTCCATCATCTTCACAAATAAAGCCATCATCCTCTTTATCGCCATACTGTTCTTCAGAAACAGATGTCGGTAGAGATGTGTCTGGAGACAAATTGGTAATTATAAAACCGTCATCATCAACATGTATCTCTCCCTGCGGAGCATCTTCTTCATCATCGTCATCGAATCCTTCAAAATTACCTGAACGATCTACAATCGTAAATCCGTCATCATCAACATTTGAATTTCGAGATTTTTTATCTTCACTCGTTCGTGATACACTTTTATCTTCTGCTACTGTTTCATTTGGAGAAGCATCAGACGAAACCGCATCATGATGAATTATATTGGAAGCAGTAGACGTTACCACTTCACTGACCTTTTTGCTATTATCGACGATTCCCTTACCGACTTTATTGATAAAAAATATGGTATTACGGTTTATATAAACCGCATAAATTACAATCGCCAAAAGCAGAAGCAACCCAGTTCCGAAAACGCCCAATACAGAATTAAGCCAACGGGCAATCAATACACCATGAGCTCCACCAAGTCCTGTTCCGAAAACGCCCCAATGTTCACCGAACAAATAGCCTAACGAAACGGATCCGAGTATCATCAATATTAGTGACAAACGGACCGACTTACGCAGATATACGGGGCGATAGCGCATAATCCTTAAAGCGAGTATTATAAATATTATCGGGATACATATTCCGAACACCCCAAACCATTGTCCTACGATGTAATTGCCCAATACAGCGCCCAGTTTGCCGCCTTTGTTTAAAGCCTGTATATCTGAACCGTTGAATATACTTCCCCATACGGCTATACTTTGATCGTCAGCCCAGAAGAAATAATACGAAACAACGGATACGAGTAAAAACAGTGCAAAAAACAGCAGTATAAAACCATACGCCCACCGTTGAGTATCGCTCAATCCTTTCGCCTTAGGCTGGTTATTTTTAGGAGCAACCTTTTTAGCCATTTTTCACAACTTATTTTTATAAATCTGTATATATGTGATCTTTACCAATACCAGAAATCATTCGACACAAAACCCCTTTTACAAATTTAAGGATTTACTTTTATCAATCAACTTTTGACGATATGTTTCATCTGCACTGGTCATGAATTCGTAATAGGGTTTATTATCAGCAGATGCTGCAATATGGAACTGAGATAAAAGCGTTTCAGCACGTTTTTCGATGGCCATTGCAGGATTCAAAAGTTCAACTTTCCTGTCTCCGATGACTATTGAAAGAGCATTTTGAAGAAAAGGATAGTGGGTACATCCCAAAACAATCTGATCGGCCCCCTTATCTAACATAGGGGAAATCGCTTTTCGGACTGTTTCAACTGCTTCTGGAGTATTTTCCATATTATTTTCAACCAACTCGACAAAACCCTCTCCCACTCTGGCAATAATTTCGACTTTATCAGCATACTTTGCAGAAGTCCCTTTAAAAAGTCTTCCCTGCAAAGTAGCTGCTGTAGCCAATATTCCTATCACTCCGGTTCTGGTCTTTTCAGCCGCAGGTTTAACCGCAGGTTCCAAACCCACGAAAGGAATATCATAAGTCGATCTGAGATAATCTATCGCCATTGCAGTCGCGGCATTGCATGCCACCACAATCATCTTGGTTCCTCGCTCCAACAGACGTTTTACCGCAAAATCCACATAACCGATAATCTCATCACGGGATTTATCACCATACGGACAATTCTTGCCGTCTCCGTAATATATCAACGATTCATGAGGCAATCTTTTGTAGAGTTCGCTCCATACCGTCAAGCCTCCCAATCCCGAATCAAAAACTCCTATCGGCGCATTACTCATCGTACTGATATATTTACGCAAGAAAAATTATTTTTTCTTTTGTTCTATCCATTTGCGAGCATTCACAAATGCCTCTATCCATGGAGTTACCTCGTCGTCTTTACGATCTTCCGGATAATAAGCCCAATTCCACGGACGTATGGCACGTTCCAAATGAGGCATCATGGCAAGATGACGTCCATCTTCCGAAACTATGGCCGCTGCATTGTATGCACTTCCATTAGGATTGGCTGGATATTCATTATAGAGATATTTCATAGGTATCTTATACCTCGATTCATCATACGGCAAACTGAATTTTCCTTCTCCATGAGCTACCCAAATTCCGAGGATGGAATCAGACAGAGATCCAAGCATCACCGAATCGTTCTTTTCAATAGTAACACCTATAAAAGCTGATTCGAATTTATGACTGTCATTATGGAGCATTTTAGGTTTCTGTTCATGTGTCGGAGTAATAAGTCCCAGTTCAACCATCAACTGACAACCATTGCAGACTCCAAGGGACAATGTATCGGGACGTGCATAAAATCTGTCAAGAGTATTTTTTGCCTGTTCGTTATACAGGAATGCTCCGGCCCAACCTTTTGC
>CASFSC010000141.1 GCA_949296995.1 uncultured Alistipes sp.
GCATCAGCCGAAATAGTACTTTCACCGGTAAAGACATGAAATACCGTACCTCCCGTATATAACGTTTGCAAAGAGTCCTGCATTTCCAAAGCCTCATACAGATCATCCGTATAATTTACAGGCAGATGAGTCGAATTCGTATAATATGGTTTTGCACTTTTAGTCAGTCTGTCTTCCTGATTAGCCACAATTATATCTGGATATTTCTTTATATCGAGCATGGCAAACCGATATGCAGTACTTTCTGCAGGAGTAGCTTCGAGATTGTATATATTGCCTGTTTCATCCTGAAACTCCGCCATAACATCACGCATGAAATTCATCACCTTTTGTGAAAACTCGATTCCCTCCCTGCTCGAAATAGGTACTCCTAAAAAGTTGAGGCAACACTCGTTCATTCCGTTAATTCCTATTGTGGAAAAATGATTCTTCCAATAACAGCCGAAACGTTTATAAACATGTCTCAAATAAAATTTCGAATATGGATACAACCCCTTTTGAGTATAATTTTCAATCACTTTACGTTTTGTTTCGAGACTCTCACGAGCCAATTCCATCAAATGACGCAAACGCTGGAAAAAGATATCTTCCGATGAAGATTCATATCCCAAACGAGGCATATTGATAGTTACCACACCTACCGATCCGGTCAAAGGATTCGAGGCAAAAAGGCCACCACCTCGCTTCATCAATTCCCGCTTATCGAGGCGCAACCGGCAACACATACTTCTCACATCGTCCGGTTTCATATCTGAATTTACAAAATTTGAAAAATACGGAATACCATATTTTGCAGTCATCTTCCATATTCCATCATATTCCGGATTATTCCAATCGAAATCGGGTGTAATATTATATGTCGGTATCGGGAAAGAAAAGAGACTTCCCACAGCATCTCCCTCACACATCACTTCGGCAAATGCCTTGTTAATCATTGTAACTTCCTTTTGAAAATCACCATATACAGCATGTTTTATCTCTCCGGCATGTACGACAGGTTCGTTTTTAAGAAAATCTGGAACGACAAGATCCATCGTAATATTCGTAAACGGAGTTTGAAATCCCACGCGTGTAGGAACGTTCAGATTAAATAAAAATTCCTGTAAACATTGTTTGACCTGTTTTTCATTCAATCCGTCATAATGCACATAAGGAGCCAAAAATGTATCAAAATTTGAAAATGCCTGTGCTCCCGCAGCCTCGCCTTGCATCGTATAGAAAAAATTCACAATTTGCCCCAATGCCGTACGGAAATGTTTCGCCGGAGAGCTCTGTGCTTTCCCTTCAACTCCTTTAAATCCGGTGTAAAGCAGGTCTTTCAAATCCCAACCGACACAATACACACTCAGAAAACCCAAATCATGTATGTGAAGTGCCCCGCTTCTATGAGCTTCAGCCACATCTTCACTGTATAACCTGCCAAGCCAATATTGGGATGTTATCATAGTAGATATATGCTGATTCAAACCTTGCAATGAATATGCGGAGTTGGCACTCTCTTTCACCCGCCAATCTTCCATATCAAGATAATCGTCTATAACATCCAGATTGGTAAACAACTCTTTGGACTGTCTTATTTCTTCATGCTTTTTTCTATAAAGCATATATGTTTTCAACAGTTTGAAATTACCATTGTCATAAATAACCTTTTCAACAGCATCCTGCACCATTTCGACATTCGGCAGCATTACATTTTCTTTGGAAAGCAGTTCTATCACCGAATTGCTCAAAGAATGCGCCAGCTTACGATCCGGAGCACCCGAAGCACGTGTTGCCTTAAATATAGCCTGTTCTATCTTTTCAGGTCTGAATTCAACTTTTTCGCCGTTACGTTTTACGATCTGTTTGAAATGAGTCGAGCCATTCATCTTGTTTAAATTTTATAAGTTTGACAAATAAGAAAAATGGTAACTCCGGGAAGATAAAGGGGGAACAATTCCACAAAGTGGCTTATACCCGTTTTTGCTTTTCACCCGAAAGCTACGTGGTTCAACATCGGCAGGTCTTCTGACTTATTCCTGGAAATGCGCCTTCCCATCAAAGAGTTGACAGTGGCCAAAGGATGCATTCCAAATTAATAGAATTTACAGCTACGGGGATAGTTCCTGAATTTCACAGGATTCCCTTTTAATCTCTAACTGCGTTGCCGGCAGGTCGAGAACCAAATGTTACTGGCAAATATATAAAGTTCGCACAAGGGATAAACGGGGACCAATCAATAGTTGTAAACAATATATAAACATAAACGGCATCCGCTTAATTCGGATGCCGTCATATAATTAAGTATCTACAATATTTTCTTATGCTAAGAAAAGTATCAAAAGTTGAGCACTAAGCACGCGCAAAAACATCGTTAACGGATAAACTGTAGCATATCCCACGGAAGGCACGTCATTACCGGCAGTTTCATTTGCATATGCCAATGCAGGGGGATCGGTTGTAGCCCCGGCCAACAGCCCCATCAACGTAAGATAATTAACCTTGAATATGAGTCTTCCGAGAATTCCCACAATCAAAAGAGGCAATACGGTAATGATAAAGCCATACAGAACCCACATATAACCACCGCCGTTAACCACTGTTTCCACAAATCCTTCACCTGCCCCGAGTCCCACACAAGCGAGGAATATTGCTATTCCCACTTCACGCAACATAAGGTTTGCACTAAGTGTCGTATAGGTAACGAGTTTATATTTAGGCCCGAAACGGCTGATAAGAATAGATACGATAAGTGGTCCACCAGCGAGTCCCAGTTTTACAGGCTGCGGAATACCAGGGAAAGCAATAGGTAAACTTCCCAGTAACACTCCGAGGAAAATTCCAATAAATATTACGAACAAATTTGGGGCATCCAATCTTTTCAACGAATTACCCAATATTTTTTCCACTTCCTTAATTGCATTCGGTGTACCCACAACCGTAAGTTTATCACCCATCTGCATCTGCAATGCAGGGCGGGCAACGAGATCCACACCGGCACGATTGACACGCGTTATATTCACACCGAATCCGCTCTTAATCTGAAGCTGAGACAAATGCTTACCGTTCAATTCTGGTTTGGTTATCAGTATACGACGTGAGATAAGGGCCGTATCCATATGCAACCATTCCAATTTCACCTCTTCGCCCAAAAAAGCCGCAATCGCATCGGCATCAGCAGTAGATGTTACGATAAGCAGATCTTCCCCATTATGCAGAACAGTATCAGGTCCTGCTATTTCCACATGGCCATCTTTACGACGAACACGCGAAATAACGAAATTTCTATTTACAAGGTCCTGTATTTCTTCGACTGTTTTACCATCCAAAGCATGGTTTTGGAAATTAAGAGACAAACGTTGAGCAGTAGCTCCCGCATTAGATTCTTGTATTTCCAATGCATTGCTTTCTTCTTTCGACATATTGACTCTGAAAATATATCTGATCAATATTATCGTAAGTATAATACCTATTACCCCGAGAGGATAAGCAACGGCATAACCAGTTGCGATATTAGGATCGTCAAACCCCGTCATATCGCTGTAAGCCTGTTGAGCGGCACCCAATCCGGGAGTATTAGTTACAGCACCTGACAATATACCTACCATAGTGGTTATAGGTATATCGGTGAGCAAATATATGACTATCGTGGTTATAACTCCGAACGCCACTATTGCCGTAGCCAATAAATTAAGTTTGATTCCGCCTTTTTTAAATGAAGAAAAGAAACCGGGACCGACCTGCAATCCTATCGAATAGACGAACAGTATCAATCCGAACTCTTTCATAAAATGGATCAGATGTTCATTCAATGTCATTCCGAAATGCGAGAATGCAATACCGACAAAAAGAATCCATGTGACGCCGAGAGAGATACCGGCAATTTTAATTTTGCCCAACACAATACCGATAGCAATGACCAAGGCAAGAATAAACACGGAATGAGCTACTCCGCCGCCCCAAAAAGCATCATTGCCAAAGAATAATTCTGAGATCAAGTTCATAACGTACAAAATATCGAAGTGCAAAAATAGTACTTACTTTCAAAAAAAACTAAATATAATTACTAAAAAAAATTAGTAATCATTAATTCTCATCATTACGGCGACCGTCATTTAGCCTTGAAAACAAACTTTCACCCAACTAACATGCTGGTTAACAATAATATATAGTATAAGCAATTAAAGGTTATTATAAATAAAATGTATGACGAGCCCCAAAACATATATTGTAATATAATTAACAATATATGGCATAATTCAGACACTATGTATACACCAATGTGTCAAAATATGTATTAATGTAAATAAATGTTGGAATCATGTTATAACGTCACATTTATCTTTAAAATTTCAAACAATATACCGTAATAAAATTTGTTTTATATTTATAAGCATAAATCATATACCAATAATTTGCAGAATGAATATGAAAAGATTAATCACATTATTTGCCATATTGATTTTCACAGGATGGAGCATACAGGGCGCCGAAAAAATGATTACATTGAATGATCTTCCCGGCAAAGCGGGTACATTTATCAAACAATACTTTTCAAGTTACAGTCTGTCTTATGCTAAAGCAGAACAAAAACTGATGGAAAGATCCTATGAAGCAGTATTAATAAATCAAGCCACATCCTATACCACCAAAATAAGATTCGACAAAAACGGGGATTGGCAAGAAATCGAATCTTACTCAGGATCGATCTCGAGTGACATTCTACCCGTAAATTCCAAGAATGCCATAACGAAACAATTTCCTGAAGCCAAAATTATTAAAATAGGAAAAGACACTAAAGGATACTATGTGAAATTGGACAATGGTAAATTTCTGGGCTTCAATAAAAAAGGTAAATTAATCACTGTCAGGAACTGACAAATACATAAGAATTGATAAAATCATATTGCCCAAGACATAACCGATACGTGCATAGGTATTTTATAAACAGTTATTTTAAATTTGAGCCACAACAGGTTTAAAAAACACACCGCACATAATCAAAGTTATCATCTCTTTACGATAAAGCGACCAACCACTTCAACTGTTTCCGTTTCATCAAGTAATAAAAAACGCTCAGTAAATTTACTGAGCGTTTTTTTTCTTACGTCTGAAACAATCTTTAAAATCGCACAACATACAAGAATATTCCTTCATTGTAACATTCTCTCCTATTCCTATCACCCCGCTTACCGATTTTATCGGATACATAAGTCCAGATTCAGACAGAGTAATAGAACAATCATTTCCTTTTAATAAAGGGAATAGTTTGTGCTGTTGAGAAACATGCCATCCGCAATATCCAGGACTGAAGCGATTTGTATTTTTAAGTCCATTATCCGTACACCAACGTGCGACCGATGCCTGCATTTTGTCAGCAGCCAATTCTGCGATTTCAGAGCCTATACTGTCTGCAATAAAACGGCCCAACAAATCTCCCTCATCATCGAAATGTTCCATCCATTTTTGGAAACGCTTTCCCGCAGTGGCCGTGAACAATGCAAAATATTGAGACCCTTTCAATGCACGTATTATAATTTTTCCAGTATCAAAAACAGTATCATTTATATTTAACGATTCTGGGGTCAGAACTCCTTTATATATTATAAATCCGTAAGACGGTTCACAATAATCTGACACCTTTTCCATAATACCGTTTGCAATCCCGATTATTTTATCATCAGGAACATTATTGCCATATCCCATGGCTTCAAATACGCGAGGCATATCCAATCCGAGGGATTCATATTTCAAAGAGCTACTTTCCTGATATAAGACATCCATAATTACGATATATATTTGTATAAAGCAGCTATATTTTCAACCGGCACTTCCGGAGGCACATCGCATCCGGTAGAAAGTACGAAATTAGGATACTTTCCACATTTTTCGAGCAATGCCACAACCTCTTTTTCAATCTGTTCGGGAGTTCCGTCTTTTATAACCGACACTGGATCTATATTACCCATCACCAATACATTTTCTGGACACACCTTTAATGTTTCCGGCATATCAGCCTGATTACCGAAATGATAGCCCATAGAACCAGTTTTCAGCATAGCATCAGTACAATTTCCCTTGTTACCACAGTTATGCAAAACTATCATAAAAGTATCATCCTGTATTTCATCCACTATCTGCTTAACATAAACCGATGAGAATTCTTCACACCCATCGTCAGAAAGCAATCCGGCAGCCGGTTCAGCAATAATAACACCATTCACTCCGGTATCTTTAAGCGCTTTACAATAACGTATAATGAAATCCGTACATTTTTGCAACAATAGCTTTGCTGTTTCAGGCTCAACGTAACATGCCATCATCAACTCCGTCATTTCATACAAGCGTCCAGCCAGTGAAAACGGGCCTATACACCCTGCAAAAACAGGTTTTCCCGACGTATTGTTTTCAGCCATCAATTTATTGGCAAGCAAATATTGAGGCAAGCGGGCCTTATCCAAAGATGGAATTTCCAATTTTTCGACACCCTCCATATCCTCGAGCAAACGGCCGTTCACAGTAGGAACTTCATTTTCACTGAATATGATATCGGCCCCGAATGCTTCAGCCTCTACCGTTAAATCCATAATAACAGTTGTTGCCGCAGCCTGGGGGAATTTTTGAGCCAATGCACGTATAGCCTCATAATGCACACGTCCATCTGTTACCGCATCATATACTGTTTTACCGATTATTTCAATTCCAGGATGGGTCATTATCGGAATCACCGGGCGCACATCGGATTTTCTAATCCCGTTCGCCCACTCTTTCATATTTATTTTTCCGACTGCCATTCCTTAAGCGACCATTAATCGTTTAGCCAATTCGGTAGCTGCATTGGCATTATCGCTATATCCGTCAGCACCGATTTTCTTGGCAAAGTCTTCATTGACAGGAGCACCTCCGACCATAATTCTGACCTTATCGCGCAATCCTGCCGCTTCAACCTCTTTTATAATCTGTTCCATTTGAACCATCGTAGTTGTCAAAAGTGCTGACATACATATAATGTCGGCATTCTGTTCCTGAACAGCCTTGATGAATTTTTCACCTGATACATCTGTTCCGAGATTGATAACCTTAAATCCGCGACCTTCAAGCATAGAGGCTACGAGGTTTTTACCTATATCATGCAGGTCTCCTTTTACCGTACCGATAACGACCGTGCCAATAGTGTTCATTTCACCAGATTTCATATGAGGTTTCAACAGTTCGAGAGCAGTTTTCATAGCCCGAGCCGACAAAAGCATTTCAGGTACGAAAGCTTGTCCCGCTTCGAAACGGCGACCTATCTCCTCCATTGCCTTGATAAGCGAGTGATCAATAATAGATTGAGGTTCTACTCCTGCATCGAGTTTTTCCTGTACGTACTTACCAACTTCCTTAAAGTTACCTTTCAGTACGCATTCGTATACCATGTCATTCTCTGCCATAATCTTATTTTCTTATTTCGTTAAGCGTATCAATCATTGCAACAACATTTTCTATAGGCACATTTGCCTGAATATTATGTACCGTATTAAATACGAATCCTCCGTCACGTCCCAAAATTTCGCACTGTTCGCGGACCTGTTTGCGAACTTCATCAGGAGTACCGAAAGGCAATACTTTTTGCGTATCTATACCACCGCCCCAAAAAGTAATCCTATCGCCATATTTACGTTTAAGTTCACGACTGTCCATACCTTTGGCATTCAACTGTACAGGGTTCAATATGTCGAAACCTGATTCGATCAAGGATTCTATCAATGGTTCAACGGCACCGCATGAGTGTTTGAAGGTTTTCCAACCGGTATTTTGGTGTATCCAATTATTTATTTTCTGATAATATGGTTTATAAAGAGTGTTAAATGACTCGGGAGAACAGAAAAGGCTTTCCTGTGTTCCGAAATCCGTCCCGCAGATATATGCAACATCGACTTTATCGCCCACAACTTTATTGAGTTTATCCAAATTACGGATGGCTATATCGCTTTGTCGGTCGAAAATTTCCATGATATAATCCTGACGTATAATCGTTGACATATACCATTCCGCTACTGAACGTATACCTTTAGGTTTTTTCAGATTTATCGCCGGTACAAGGGCTATATCTCCCAAAGCGGTTCCGCCGAAATTGGCAACGACAGCTCTACCTGTACTTGCAGCTTCATTTATGCTTTTTATCCAATATTTAAGTTGCTCGTCCGTTATTTCAGTAAATTCCTCAAGATTATCTTCGACATTCAGATTGTCGTCATCAATTTCTTCCTGTCTCTCTATTGCGTTCCAGAAATAGCCACTTTCAGGCATACAACCGCTCGGCTCAGCACTCATATCGCCTTCAGGGAAAATATACATATCGTTGCCTTTTTTAATGACATTATAGTCGCCAGGCACCAACACAGTCTGACCCCATGGAGTTTGTGTCTCTTTCCAGTTATCCTGTTTTATACCGAACATATCTCGTTCGCCACTGACGCCTACCGCATCACAGCCCATAATCTCCTTCAGTTCGTCATCTACTTCTCCAAGCATTTGGAATGCCTCGATAATTTTAACCGGCTCCGGAGCCAATCCATAATGTTTTCTTAATTTTTCAACAACCAGTGCATGAATTCCCGTAACAGTCGTAGAGCCGAAATCCACAGCGACTGTATCAGCATTTTGATGGGATAAGATTTTGCCTATACGTTCTTTCGAATTCATCAGAATAAGAAATTTTTATTTTTAATATTTATAAAATTACCATAATATTTTAACAATACAAAGGTAGCTTACCAAATAAGAATAAAATATAGAATAAGCGCGCAAAAAAGATGGATTATATTCCTATAAGATTCAAAACAACACATCAATATGGCATTTTAACGAGATAAAATAAAATCTATCTGAAAACGGCAGATTTATTTCACTAATCGATCACAAATTCCGTTCAAAATTTATATCGACAACATACTGATTAACATATTGGAATAGCTACTTAATTATATATTGAAAACACATACATATTATTGCCATCTATTTTCACAAAATAAGACAATAATTATATGTACATAAGACAAAAAACAGTAATATTTTGGAATACCTGAACATTCAGGTTAGGTTTTATAACGAAATTACAAAGACAATCAGCATAATATATGAAAGGGGTACAGACAAATTATAAACAAATAAAATCGGCATTTACACATGACTTAAATAACATGCTGGCAATCACACTTTATGAGCATTTTAAAATTACTCGTAACATTCAGTAATAAAAATAAATTATAATATTTTCCATATAGTCTCCATTTTGTTTATCAGATAAAAACCATTACTTTTGTACTCGCAATGGTTTCCAAAAGTAAACATTTCACAAAATTACCAGAGGAATAATAGGGAATGCCGTGTGAATCGGCAACAGTAACCGCTGCTGTAAGTTCCTGCCTGCATTGACGTATAAACCAAACAGATACAGGCCAAAAAGTTTTAAAACTATGCCACTGGAAACGCTACTTGTCCGGGAAGGCTTTAAAACAGGAACAAGTCAGAAGACCTGCCTTTGCAATATTGGATTTACAGCCTGCGGTTTATGGGTCGGTAATCGTTCGAGCAACTTTCCGGGAGTCAGTTATCACAAACCTTATGCGCTGTAATCTTTTAAAACAGCGTATTTTATGAAGGTTTATTTCAACTTTAAATTTACATTATTGCTTTTCACTATTTTTTTAATAGTGGGATGCATGGATTACGGCCCTTTCGACACGGAAAAGATGAATTCCGGAAATAGTGGATTGTTTATTGTCAATGAAGGGAATTTTACATATGGCAATGCCTCATTATCATATTATGATCCGATCGATAAAACAGTAGAAAACGAAGTATTCGTTCGAGTAAACGGGATAAAATTGGGCGACGTAGCACAATCGATGGTTATACGGGATGGGCTTGGATATATTGTAGTGAATAATTCAGGAGTAATTTTCGTTATCGACATAGATACATTCGAACTCAAAGGTAAAATCACAGGATTGTTATCACCTCGTTACATACATTTTCTCAGTGATGAAAAAGCATATGTCACAGATCTTTATGCCTTTTCAATCACAGTAATAAATCCTAAAACATTCGAAATAATAAAACGAATCCCCGTCAACATTCCCAGCAAGGATCAACCCTCGACCGAACAAATGGTTCAATATAAAAATTTTGTATTCACCAACTGTTGGTCGTATGATAATAAAATATTGGTCATAGACACCACCACAGACAGTGTTGTCGATTACATAGAGGT
>CASFSC010000142.1 GCA_949296995.1 uncultured Alistipes sp.
ATAATACAACATTGTTTGCAGGAGTAAAAATATATGAAGGCTGTATTATCGGTAATAATGTAGTTATAAATGCAGGGGCAGTAATCGGGGCCGATGGTTTCGGATTCGCACCTACTGAAAGCGGAGAATATCAAAAAATACCTCAGCTAGGCAATGTAGTCATCGAAGACAATGTCGACATAGGTGCCAATACATGTATCGACCGTGCGACTATGGGATCGACCATTATACACAGAGGTGTTAAATTGGACAATCTCGTACAAATAGGTCATAATGCATCAGTAGGAGAAAATACGGTCGCTGCTTCACAGTTCGGATTGGCAGGGTCAAGCAAAGTGGGAGCCAATGTGATGATTGGCGGCCAGGTAGGAATTGCAGGACATATAACCATAGGTAATAATGTTAAACTCGGTTCTAAATCAGGAATATCGAACAATATTCCTGACGGAGAAGTACATCTGGGTTATCCTTCAATGCCAGGTATGTCGTTCCACAGATGCAATGCCGTATTCAGAAATTTGCCTGAATTGAGCCGTAAAGTAAGCAAACTGGAAAAAGAGGTGGCCAAATTAACTTCAAAAGAGGAAAAATAACCTTTCCAGGACACTCTTTTCTGTTCATCAGACCTTTCTTATGAGAGTTACAAAGACCATAATGGGCATTGACCCGGGAACTAATTTCACCGGATATGGAGTGATTGAAGTCAACGGGAATGCTGTAAGATGTGTCGTTCTCGGAGAAATAGACATTCATAAGATGACCGATCCGTATGAAAAATTGAAATACATTTTCAACAGGATATGTCTATTAATAGATGAATACAAACCTGACGAAGTAGCCTTGGAGTCTCCATTCTTCGGCGAAAATGTACAAAGCATGCTCAAGTTAGGGAGAGCTCAGGGAGTAGCCATGGCGGCTGCATTAAGCAGGAATGTCGCAGTATTCGAATATGCGCCCCGAAGAATCAAGCAGTCCATTACAGGAATAGGGGCTGCATCCAAAGAACAAATTGCGGCATTGCTGAAAAATATACTTCAACTGAAAACATTACCCAAACGATTAGATGCCACCGATGGATTGGCCGTAGCCATGTGCCACTATTTTCAATGCGCTACACCTGCATTGTCAGACAATCCCAAGAAAAAGGCTTTGGGTGGAGGTCCTTCACGCGGCAAAAGTTGGGAAACATTTATAAATGAGAATCCTCAACGGGTAAAAAAACAATAACCGCAATCTTAACAACGTTTTTATTTCAAACCTTTATTTTAAGCTCAAAAGCGATAAATTAAACAAATTATAAATAATGAAAAAAACGTTATTTTTTTCTGCTGTCATGTTATTTATCGGGGCAGCATGTACACAAGTCAATAAACCGGGCTATACGATAAACGGTAATCTGTCAGGAATAACAGGCAACGTATATCTTACCGTATTCGAAGGGAAAATGCCATCACGTATAGATTCGGCACAAGTAGTAAACGGGCAATTCATGTTTAAAGGTGACCGTAAAACACCTATACTAGCATCTTTGCAAACCGACAATGGAGATCTGGTAAGATTTTTCCTTGAAAATTCGGTTATTGACATAAATGGATCGGCTGATTCTCCTGTTACGATTTCAGTTACAGGATCTAAAACGGAAGATGTATATAAACGTCTCCAAAACGAAACAAATACGTTAAAAGCATCTTTGCCTGAAAATGCAGCTCCGGGAGTACGCGATTCGATAAATAATCTGATAACAGCGACCAAACGTCAATTTATAAAAAACAATCCTTCAAGCGTAGTCGCAGCTTATGTTTTATACCGAGAGTTGTCCTATATGATGACACCGGAAGAGATGGACTCTTCCATGTCTGGATTTGACTCTACTGTCCGCAGTTCAATCTACTCAAAATTGATTGAGTCCATGTCAAACGCTCTGAAAAAAACAGCTCCTGGCCAAGTATACACAGACATATCAGTTCCCGACAAAGATGGCAATATCATACCTCTTTCATCAATCGCAGACAGCAATAAATATGTATTGTTGGATTTTTGGGCGTCATGGTGTCCTCCCTGCCGGGCAGAAGCACCGAATCTTGTTTCGGCATACAAAGAATTTGCTCCCAAAGGGTTTGAGATTTATGCCGTATCTTTAGATCAAAACAAAGAAGAATGGATAAAGGGGATTCAAGATTTGAAACTTGACTGGATAAACGTAAGCGATCTTACATTCTGGGAAAGCAAAGCTGCCGAAACCTATGGAATACGCTCCATACCATCCAATATATTGATCGCTCCTGACGGAAAAATTATTGCCAGGAACTTGAGAGGCACCGACTTACACAATAAATTGGCAGAAGTATTGGCACAAAACAAATAAAAAGCACATTTATTATTTGTTTAGAAAATATTTTTCACTACCTTTGCAATCGCAAAAAGGATGGCACCGTAGCTTAGCTGAATAGAGCATCTGACTACGGATCAGAAGGTCACAGGTTTGAATCCTGTCGGTGTCACACTGAAAAAAGGGTTTACAATGTAAACCCTTTTTTATTTTGTTTTGCGGCATAATACCTGACTTATCTTATTATGACATACCGGAATATTTTTACTATTTTTGAATAGTCTGTAATAAAAATATAATCCGGCATGACATCCAACAGATATTCATTAATCGCAACCACATGCGCTGTACTATCATCCACAATAGTATACGGACAGAAT
>CASFSC010000143.1 GCA_949296995.1 uncultured Alistipes sp.
CAGGAGGTTCTCTATAACAGGGACGTTAGAAGTTTGCGTTTTACTGGTAGCCTCACACATGACGATATAGGAGCTTCGTCAAACAATATAAGGGGAACTCTGTGCGGGCTTTTTTATATGTAAAAACATTAAATAAAAATATATATTAAAATTAAAACATAATTATGAACTCAGTAATAATAGCCGTTATCGTAGCTTTGGTTTTCGGCGCAATATTATACTTTGTTATCACTAAAGCCACTCAAAATCGCAGGCGAGCGATAATCAAAGAGGCAGAAGCCGAAGGAGAAATGATTAAGAAGGAAAAAATTCTTCAGGCAAAAGAAAAATTCATCCAACTCAAAAGCGAACACGACCGTATGGTCAACGAACGCAATACTAAACTTGCTCAAAGCGAACAAAGGGCCAAACAGATTGAAAACAATTTGCTCGGGCAACAGGAAGAACTGAACAAAAAAATCAAAGAGCAGGAAAACATACGCGAACACCTTGCGACCCAAATTCAAAATATCGAGCGCAAGAAAGAAGAGATGGATCGCAAAATCAAAGAACAGAACATCCGCCTTGAACAGATAAGCGGAATGAGCAGCGAAGATGCCAAAAATATTCTCATTGAAAATATGAAGGCCGAAGCCAGAAGCGAAGCCATGACATATATCAATGAAGTTATGGAAGAGGCCAAAATGACTGCAAATAAAGAAGCAAAAAAAATAGTCGTACAAACGATACAGCGAGTAGCGACAGAAGCAGCCATAGAAAATTCCGTAACGGTTTTCAATATCGACAGTGACGAGGTGAAAGGCCGTATTATTGGCCGCGAAGGGCGCAATATACGTGCTTTGGAAGCAGCCACAGGCATCGAAATTATCGTAGATGACACTCCGGAAGCGATAATTTTATCTGGATTCGACCCTGTTCGCAGGGAAATTGCACGGTTGGCACTTCATCAGTTGGTAACGGACGGACGTATACATCCGGCACGTATAGAAGAAGTTGTAGCCAAAGTTCAAAAACAGATCGAAGAAGAGATTGTCGAAGTGGGTAAACGTACGGCAATAGACTTAGGTATACACGGATTACATCCAGAACTTATCCGCATGATAGGTAAAATGAAATACCGTTCTTCATATGGACAGAATCTTTTGCAACACTCTCGTGAAACAGCAAACTTATGCGGTATAATGGCTGCCGAACTCGGATTGAACGTCAAACTCGCCCGCAGAGCCGGATTGTTGCATGATATAGGTAAAGTGCCTGACGATGAACCGGAATTGCCACATGCAATAATAGGTATGAAACTGGCTGAAAAATACAAGGAAAAACCTGAAGTAATAAATGCAATAGGTGCCCACCATGATGAAATAGAAATGAATAATCTAATTTCACCTATCGTACAAGTTTGCGATGCGATATCGGGTGCACGTCCGGGAGCAAGACGTGAAGTGGTAGAATCTTACATCAAACGTCTCAAAGAGATGGAAGATATGGCTCTTTCATATCCTGGAGTTATGAAAACTTACGCCATCCAGGCAGGGCGTGAACTGCGTGTAATCGTGGGCAGTGAAAAAATATCAGATCAGGATGCGGATCAACTCTCTCATGATATAGCAAAGAAAATACAAGAAGAGATGACTTACCCTGGACAGGTGAAAATCACCGTAATACGTGAAACACGTTCAATAAGTTATGCGAAATAAAATTTTATACATTTAAAATATTTTAATCGATAAAGCCGTATTTTATATACGGCTTTTTTTATTATTTTCGCCAATAGATTATATAGTTTTAATTTTATAATTATTTGACAAAATGAAATTTAAACATGGATTTTTAACACTAGGCATAATTGCTACTATTATTTGTTTAGTTTCGTCAGCCGTAAATGTAAATGCCAATCCTATATCGAACATATTCAATAAAGATGAGGGAGGAATGCATCCGAAACAACAGATAGATTTTGTGAAAAAACAAATTAAAAAGGGTGTTCAACCATATTCCCAGGCATATTCTCAATTAATTTTAAAAGCGAGTGAAGCCCTGAATGCGCAAGATCATGCCATAGCGAACTTTGCAGTCCCCGGATTCTATGACAATCCGGAAGAACATGTCAAAAACTCGCAATCTCTTCAGACAGATGCATTCAACGCCTATGCTTGTGCATTGGCGTATGCATTAGGTAAAGAAGAAAAATATGCCGTTAAGGCAGCGCAGATTTTAAAATCATGGTCAACAGTCAACAAGACATATTCAGAACATGACGGGGCATTGGTAATGGCATACTCGGGATCAGGTCTGGTCATTGCAGGAGACCTTATAAAAGGATATAAAGGATGGAGCGTAGGAGATAAAGCTCAATTCGATGTATGGGTAAGATATGTATATAAGAAAGCTTGTGACCAAATACGTAACCACACCAATAACTGGGCCGACTGGGGACGTTTCGGATCGATTCTGAGTGCGGATTATCTGAACGATGAAGCTGAAATCGCAGAAAATATTCGTCTGATAAAATCAGACCTGTTCAATAAAATAGCCGAAGACGGGAGCATGCCGGAAGAGACTCGTCGTGAAGAAAACGGGCTGTGGTACACCTATTTTTCATTGACTCCGATAACAGCTGCATGTTGGATTGCATATAATCGTACAGGCGAAAATCTTTTTGTATTGGAACAAGATGGCAAATCTATAAAGAAAGCTCTCGATTACCTTTTCTATTACAACCAGCATCCTGATGAATGGAAATGGTTCGAAAATCCTAAACAAGGTACACCTGACAGCAATTATCCTACCGAAGGTGTTTTCTGGCCGGGAGATCTGATGGAAGCTATGGGTGCGTTTTACGATGATTCAAAATTTATCGAATACGTTACGCCCCATCGTCCGATAATATACGGAGCACACCATTATGCGTGGACATTCCCTACTCTTATGCCGGTATGGACTAAAGAACGTTTTGATGAAAACAAAACTCTTTTTTGATCTTTAAATTAAACTAAAAATATTACGCCATTTTATGAAAAAATTTCTGTCATTCATTTTAATATTGACATTGGCATATAGCGTTAATGCTGAAAGCAAGACTGAATACAGTGTCCCATTCAAACCGTCTCTCGGAATAAATGTACAAGGGTCTACTCTCGGCATCGGAGGCAATGTATACTACAATGTCATCCCAAAATTTACCGTACGTGCCGGTTTCGATGCTATTGGAGTAAAATTCAATACGGACATCAATCAGAGTGATATTTCATTGAAAGCAAAATTCAAAGTCCGTACGAGTGGATTTTCTGTCGGAGCAGATTATCAATTCCTGAACTTTATGTATGTTGCAGGGGGAATAGGCTTGTTCCGTTTCAAACCTGAAGGGCATGGTATTCCGACAAGTTCTATCTCATTCGGAGATATTGAAATTAAACCTGAAACAATCGGAACTTTAGATATTAAAGTCAGACAAGGATTTTCAGTATCGCCATATTTAGGCATAGGTTTTGGGAAATTGGCTCCCAAGAAGAAAGTCTCATTTGCATTTGAAATCGGAACATATTATATGGGATCTCCAAAATTGGATATTTATGCGACAGGGATGCTTGAACCGAGCGCCGATCCCGACCATGTGGCGACATTACAAAAGCAGTTCAAACAGTACAGGTTTTATCCTGTAGTAAAATTCAGTTTGGGAATAAAATTATTCACTTTTAATAAAGATAAATAATGAAAAAAATAATATATATCGCAGCAGCCATATTCTCTTTTGCAATAGTGGTCAATACGGGATGTAAAAATCCGTTGGTAGATGATGAAGGGAATGATATTCCTTTATTACGAGTAGATTTACCTAAATTCGAGGCTACATACATAATTGAATTTTATACTAAATCGGGAAATATAGAAAGGCCTGTAGATGGCAATATTTCATATTCCATAACAGGAAAAGATGCCACCAAACTGGTTAACGAAGGAGGACGTATAAATAATAGTGGCAATATAAATTCGGGAGGGATACTCAGTCTGAACCTCGACCCTAACATAAAATTTCCATATGACCTGGAATTCACCATATCAGGTCAAAATTCCAACTATCTAATTTTGCCGAATGTAATAAAACAGACCACAACGGGAAGCCGTCAAATTCGAATAGAGGTTATCGACCTGAACAATCTTCCTGAGCCTACTCCTTCACCATCGGATGTCGACATAAACGCATCTGAAGATGAAAAAATAGCATCTATACCCAATTCAGTTAATGGCAATGGCTACAACTATATAGCGCTTTATCAGGCAGAAACTACAAAAACCTACGAATGTACCAGTAATGAATTTGAAGATTACGGTATTTATGTCGTAGGCGAAGATATGAGCGATATGCCTTCAAAATCGAGAACGATAGAGGCCGGGACATACTTTTTTGTCGTTACAAAACCTAACGGGGCTATTCCGACATCCTTTGACATAGAAATCGGGTCTGATGAAAACAACATATACGCATCATTCGATTATGAGATCACAACGGCAGCGGGTGTATATACAGGATCGATTTCCAATAATCTTCCTATAAAACAGACTATCGAACAGATATATGTATTGGAAAACGACAAATCGGCTACTATACGCATTATTCCGAAAGCTCCATTTACAATTGCAGAAGACACTCAAAACATTACCGATATAACGTCGAGCGGGACAATCAATTTCGATGCTCCACTGCAAACTTCAGGTTCTACAGCCAGTTTCAAACGGTGCGACATATCCACCATAGGCTTCTGTTCATCAGACCGCAAGATCAGTTATGCTATAACCAGGTCATTCCAATATCGCAAGAAAGGGGATGAAGACAACTGGTTGAACGGGATGTTGGAAAAAGGGAAAACCACATTATATCTTGAGGACAAACAAAGATACGAATGCCGTATGTCAATAAACAATCAATGGATATCCTATGATATGACCACCGACCCACAAGATGTAGACAATCTTATAAATACCATTCCGGAAGTTTCAGTTTACACCATAACACCTAACGGTTCGGACGGATATAATATAAATATCGAAGTTACAAGTGAAGAACTTTGTTCTCTGAACATTTAATTATAGAGAACGAAACACAACGTCGACTCTTAATGATACAAATGCCGCAGGAAATTATCCTGCGGCATTTGTTATTAATAAAACGGCATAATTGCAAAGTTTCATAATTCTATCGGCTTAATATACATAGAGAATGTACTATAACTTAAAAATATTTCACAAAAACTATTCTCACAAGTTACACACGAGCCATTTAACATATAAATTCAAGTAAAGCAATGTTACATACCCTTTTTAAGCCAAAGCGAATAACCGAACAATCAAACAAATAAACGAAGAAAATTGCATAAAAAATATCATCACTTCTATTTGAGGCAATGATATTTTCTTTAAAATTTCAAACTACCCATCAAATTCCGAAAAGAAGCTTGATATGACGGTCATAAAGATTTTCAGTAACCTGTTGTCCTACAATATCAGCATATCTTTCCAAGGCCCCCGTATATGTATCGTCCATATCGGCTGCCACCTTAAAAGCAATATGTATAAGTTGGCGAAAATCAGGATTATAATCGGGATGAGACTGAATATGTCTCAAGGTATCGGCAAACTTACGACTGCTCCATCCATTAACCTCCTCAGGCAATGGTAAATTGGCTTCATCAATATCTATGACTGTTGCATATGGAACTGTCATTTCCGATTTATGAGCATAAGCCTCGGCATATATACGTTTGGCTACATCCAAACCGTCTCCACCAGCCTCGGCCAAACCTATGACCTCCTCGAGCCATGTTGTTCCGGCAGTCTTCACATGGATGCCTTTATCGTATTTCTTGATAAGACGTCCCATTATAGGATAGATGGAAAATTTATCGCTCCCCGAATGAATACTGAGTTTTAAATTTGAAGGCAAACCGAACTCCTTAACAGCATAATCTATAACCAAAAGATCCTCTTCGAATTCTCGTTCGAACTGCTTAATGTCACCTGCATAATCCACTCCTTTATTGAAACGTCCGGTAAATTTAGGAGCTATCGTTTGAACGGGTATTTCATATTGCGCGATGGCACTGAGTATAAAAAACATTTCCACCGGAGACTGTGCGTCATTTACCTCATCCATAGAGACTTCTGAGACAAAATTACCTTCTCCCTTAAATTTAACTATATATTGATAAATACGGGATGCCTCCTGTATCGCAAATAAAAATTTATTTGCAATTTCTCTGACATCAGCCTCTTCAATAGTAAATGGTTCGGATATACCCGGTATAATCAATTGTCCAATATATTTTTTATTGGCATCGATAAAATTATCAATATCTTTAGCGTTAGCTTGTTTACCTATATAATCGGCAACATCTATCGTAAAGAAATCGGATGGTTTGATAAACCTGTCGACATTGGTCAAGTTAATATGGTCAGCATCACAAAAATATCCTCCCTGCCAGTTCAACGCTTTAACAGCTTTATCGGCCGACTCACGAACCGACACAGGTTCAGAATGGATAAAGGTATGTTCTCGATTCGATTTATTCCATACCGGAACAATATCCACCCCCCGTTTACCGGCCATAATTATCGCTTGAAGCTGCGCTTCAGCCTGATGCCCGAAACGATCACCTACTCCCCACGAATATTTTGCAAGTTCCATAACCAACCGAAATAATAATTTATTGATTTGACAATGTCCTCTCTATATAACTTTTGTAATCCTTAACCACTGGTGTATAATCACCCCCGAACAATGGAGATGATATCAAAAAGTCAGCTGATGAACGATTGATAGCCGTAGGAACATTATACAATGTAGCCACACGCAATAATGCTTTCACATCGACATCATGAGGTTGTGCCTGCATAGGGTCCCAAAAGAATATCAGTGCATCCACCTCTCCTTCTGCTATCATAGCTCCCAACTGTTGATCTCCGCCAAGAGGTCCCGACTTCAGAAGTGTTACATCGAATCGGCCATGTGCATTTCCCCTACGATCCATCAAAGTATTTGCAACCATTTTACCAGTAGTCCCGGTGCATACCAAATGATGTTTCAACAATATCTCCCAATTCCAATCGACCCATTCAGCAAGGTCCCGTTTCATATTGTCATGCGCAACCAATGCCACTCTTTTTTTGTATTCCATAAAATCTGTATAATATTGATTTGAAAATCCTGCGATTTAAGATTAAAAATTACACATTTCAAACCTTAATCGAAGAAAATGAACTATGGCAAAGGTATAAAATTTATTGCATATAGCGACTGTTGCAAATAAAGCAGGGATTTTCCAATGAAGGTTTATTATAATTTAAACCCTTTGTCCCATCCATAAGCAGAACATGTCCTCCGCTTTCATTCAATATAACCTCTCCTGCCGCAGTATCCCATTCATATGTCGGAGACGTTCTCACATATGTTTCAAACGTTCCTTCGGCTATCAAACAAAATTTATACGAACTTCCTTGCTCAACAACCACCGCCTTAGGATATCTCTGTTTGATACGGTCAATATAATCGTATGTCTCAGGAGTATTATGAGAACGGCTGACAGCTATTCGTATAGGATCATTAGCCTTATCTCTAAGTGGCAATTTTTGCTTTTCTTGCGACAAGCGGTCCATTGTCACTTCAGCCTCTGCATCCGGGACGATATGTTCCTGAAGATATGAACCATGCCCTTTTATAGCAAAATACATTTTCTGTATATAAGGAACATATATTATACCTATAACTGGTTCATTATTATACATCAACGCTATATTGACCGTAAACTCACCATTTCCCTTTATAAACTCCTTGGTACCATCCAACGGATCCACCATCCAGAAAAGGTCCCAATTACGCCGTTCTTCAAACAAAAGGTCTCGACCTTCCTCACTTAACAACGGTATGCGAGTCTGACTAAGGTAGGATTTGATAATATTATGAGCATCTCTGTCAGCTATTGTAATGGGCGTATTATCAGCTTTCATATCTACCTCTATCTCCTCGCAACTATTATAAAGCTCCAATATACGGGCCCCAGCACGCAATGATGCATTATATGCCTTTACCAGAAAAAATTCTATTTGTTCCCTATTTAACATAGCAGTATATTTTTATTTCTTATTTTCAGATTCAAATACAAGTATGCCTCCGTCAGGGCTCGAAACCTGTACTACCACAGGACCACGATATCGTTTACCTGACCCATCAGTCCATATTCCTCTTGGGAAACGAACCGTACGGGTATTATTGTCATCGAACAACGGTGCTACGAGATATTTGTTTCCCACCATAAACTGATCATCGCAATCGGAAAATCCATTGCGTGGAAATACATATTCCATATGTCTCACTATAGGCTCTGCAGTACGCGAAAGTTCCTGAACCAATTCCCCGATATATGAGCCCATTCGCTGACGTATGTTAACCGCCTCACGAAAATTATTCTGCACTTTACCGTCATCTATACGCCACGGAGCAAAAGGAATATTCATAATTGGCAAAGCTGCCGCAAGCTGTACATATCGTACAAGCAAAACAGGATTTATTTCTGAAAGTTCTGATTGGGACAATATATCGGCACTAACTGTACTGAATGGATAACCGAGCATACCGGCTGTAACCACTGCTGCAGATGAATGTTTCAGAAAATCGGCATCTAATTTGCCCCTGATTCTCAAATTATGAATATATGGAGCAAAACCGTTACCACCACTCATAGTATATTGACAAAAATCAAACCCTTCGCTCAGACGGCTCCAATTATTCATAAAATCTTTTACCGATGATATTTTCGATTCTCGTATATCGGGCATTGCATCCCTGCAATCGAATAAAAAACCGTCGACTTTATAATCGTCATGAAGAGAGTTCAAACGCGAACGTATCATATTATAAACGTCACTGTTTGTAATATCATAACATGCGCTGATTCCGCCCTCCCATTCAACCATTATAAAACGATCATTATTACCCTTGACAAAATAATTATCATTAATATGAGTACGGAATATATGTCCGTCGCCACTTACGAAAGGGGTAACAGTCAACATAACTTTAAACCCTTTTTCATGCAACTGACGCACCAATTCTAAAAAATCACGGTAAAGTGTCTGACTCGGCATATAACTTCCGATTGAAGATTGCCATCCTGGAGGTATCACGACAGTTCCAGCAGGATATCCTGACGCAAGGATTTTTTCGGCATAACCCAATACGGCATCGGCGTCAGCGCCCCATCCCAATTCAGACTGCATATCATATATAGGAGACACAAAAAGTTCTGGAGAAGGAATTTTACCGTCAGGAGGGAAATTTTTATGACAACATACAAGATATGCTTCACGCAACGTACGTCCCCCTTTTTCGACAGAGACCTTTTCAAAATCAGATTCTATAATAAAACTGTCACCCGTAAATTCTATTGAAAAAGGTTCTTTACTGAATATATACCGTCCGGTACTTGATATCAGAAAAGGTACTTTTATTCCCCCCTTATGCCATGCAGACACATCCACCTTGGCAAAAGGTTTTGAAAATGGCATCATCTCTCCGCTACCGATAAAAACACCCCACCATTTTTCGCCTCTGGCCACCTCTATGGTGCTAATATTCGCTGCGGCACTAAGCCCGTATGAAAAGAACAAAAATAAAAGTATAGTATATATTTTTTTCAACATGACAGACAATAATCTAATATTCAATAATTTTCATTAATGTTGTTATCCACAAAACTTTGCTGCCGAAAACAGGTTCGGCTATAGTTTGATATTCCGGGAAAAGCTCTTCGGTTATCTGTTTATACTGAGCCATATCCGAAATGTTTATTTGGAGTGAATAGGTAAAATGATCAGGTGTATCGTTTGAGATAACACGTGTAAAAACGGTCGACGAAAACCCATTTTCCTTAAGGAAAGGGATATATTTTGTCGTCAGCATCTCAAACCACATAGCATGGACTGCAGGGTCCACCATAAAGGAAGTATTAACAATATACATCAGTTAGGCGTTAAAATTTTACTAATATACGATTTTATTCCGAGTTGAAAAAATACAAGTCGGCAAAACTACCCGGAACTACCGTAAGTACTTTTTATTGAAACGTTGATCCCTCATTTATATTGCCATGACAGCCAATATATTTACAAAGAATATGCACGGTTTAGCGTAACGTGTAAAACGACAAAAAATTAAACCTCGGGATATTTTTGTTTTAAGAAAAATATCCTTATATTTGCGACTCAATTTGAATTAAATTTAATTGAATTAATGTACGCAATCGTAGAAATCGCAGGTCAACAATTTAAAGTTGAGAAAGGTCGCAAGCTCTATGTTCACCGTCTTCAGGGGGATGAAGGTTCCTCTTTGAGTTTCGATCAGGTACTGCTAACGGATAACGACGGTCAGGTTAAAGTCGGCTCACCTGTTGTGAAAGGGGCCACAGTTCAAGCAAAAATTCTCAAACACCTTAAAGACGATAAAGTTATCGTTTTCAAGAAAAAGAGAAGAAAAGGATACAAAGTAAAAAACGGACATCGTCAGTTTTTGACTCAAATCCAGATTGAGGACATAATCGCTTAACGTTTAAATCTTAGAAGAAATGGCACACAAAAAAGGGGTAGGTAGCTCTAAGAACGGTCGTGAATCAGAAAGCAAACGTCTTGGCGTAAAGCTTTTCGGAGGACAGATTGCCAAAGCAGGCAATATAATTGTACGTCAAAGAGGAACGGTTCACAATCCTGGTGAAAACGTTGGTATGGGCAAAGACCATACATTGTTCGCACTGATCGATGGAACTGTATCTTTCAAGAAAAAAGCTGAAGGCAAATCTTATGTATCTGTATATCCTTTCACGGAATAAGGATACGACACAGAGATACTTAGACATTAAAAAGCCGTCCGATACCGGACGGCTTTTTTAGTTGTTGCATATCAGACCCCAAACCGAGGCTAACGGGGAAAAGTAAAATCTGCAACGGTTAAACAGACACGCAAACATCTTATCTTCTCATTAAATAATAATACAACGGCAGGCAAACACACATAAAAAATTGAGACAAACAATTCATTCCCCAATTTCTATAATTCTACACTGTAATTTTGCACTTAAATATATTTGCATAAAAAATAATATCGACAGACAAAAAATACCGGTGGCATTCACAATCCGATACAATTTTCAAAACAAGGAAGATATCACAAATCACAGACAGTTTTCTCCAAATAACCTTCGTTTAACATTTCAGCAGATTCAACACAATAATAATATTATCTCCATATAATGTCTCAAACAAAAGCCCGGACAATATGTACGGGCTTTTGTTCCTATATTTATTTAAATACTACTCTTTGACATCAACGGTCTGCTGCAATTTTATATCATCAGATGCACTTCCTACCATAAATTCAAATTCTCCCGGTTCTACGACACGCTTCATATCCAGGTTAATAAGCGTAAGCAATTCCGGTTTCACAACCATTGTAACAGTTTTAGACTCTCCTGCCTTCAAAAATACATGAGAAAATCCTTTCAATGCCTTAATCGGTGTTGCCACACTACCAATCTTATCACGCACATAAAGTTGTACTGTCTCCGTTCCATCCACCTTGCTGATATTTTTGACATCTACCGTGACCGTGATATTATCATTCACAGTAGGATTTTCCGGCGTTATCTTAAGATTACTGTATTCAAACTGTGAATAACTCAAACCATGTCCAAAAGCATATAACGGTTCACCATTGCCATCGGTATAATTGCGGAAAGAAGATGGTTTTTTGGAATAATATATCGGCATAGGACCCTGATATTTAGGAATGCTTATAGTAAGTTTACCCGAAGGATTATAATCGCCGAACAAAACATCCACTATAGCATGACCACCTGATTCACCGGGGAACCACGCTTCCAAAACAGCTTCTGATTGTTCAACAACCGGTGTAAATACCAACGGACGACCATTAAGCAATACCGTAACAATAGGTTTACCAGACTTGGCGGCAGCTTCAACCATTTCTATATCGCGGGTACGCAAATTAAGATCTTGACGGTCTTTACCCTCTCCCACTTCCTCTTTGGTTTCACCCAATACAACGATAGTAGCATCAGACGTTGCTGCCGCACGTGTAATATTCGCAAAATAGGACGCATCATTAGAAGCTTCAGCCAATCTCCATTTAACTCCGACAGATGCATTTTCGTCCAATTCCGCATATTCGATTGTTATGGGCACCGCCTGACCTCCGGTCAAATATATTTTACCTGTTTTACCCGCATTACCTTTAGAATCATTCCAATTATCTATAAATAACTTATTGTTCAGATACATTTTGGCAAAATCATCGGCCTGCAAATTAAATTCATACAGTCCGCTCGTAGGCACCGACAAATAACCGGTCCAACGTACCGAAAAATTATCGGAATTGATACCGGGAGCAGGACTGAGGTTATGCCAATAATAAGACAGTTCATTGTCGATGGAGGTATATGCCGGGGTTCCAGACAAATCGGTATTATTGAAATACTCAACATACAATCCATGTTCCTGAGGTTTAACCTTATTCGATAATGCAGACGAAGATATATCGGTAAATCTGTTAGAAATATCATTCTGAATAAAATTGATTTTCACATCATCCCCGAAACGTTCTTTCAATGCTTCATAAACCGTAACCCCTTTTGCATTGCGAGGAGAATAACCTCCTATGGACGAGATATCTGCAAGACTGCCTATCAAAGTAATAGTCTTGATATCTTTTTTCAAAGGCAAAGTATTATTCTCGTTTTTCAAAAGAATTATCGACTTACGCCCTGCTTCCAATGCCAATGCCTGATGTTCTGGAGAATGGAAAACTTTGGATATAAGTGTAGTATCGGTATATGGGTTTTCAAAAAGGCCGAGTTCAAATTTCAAACGCAAAACAGCTTCAACAGCCCTGTTGAATTTTTCTTCAGAAAGAGAACCATCTTTCACAGCCTCTACAACTGCCTGTTGAAACTCATCGTAAGGAAAATCATAAAACTGCATATCCATTCCTGCCTCTATTGCCTTAGATATTGCTTCTTTGGGCGTTGCAGCAGTGAAATGAGGATCCAACTGACGACGTATTGCACCCAGGTCGGTAACAACCATACCGTCAAATCCCCACTCATTTCTCAACAAATCGGTCAACAACCATGAATTGCTGATACAGGGAACACCATCGATATCATGATACGCTGCCATAATGCCACGTGCTCCCGCTTCACGCACAGCTTTTTCGAAAACATATAGGTGTGTCGAACGGGCTTCACGTTCTCCGATAAATACGGGACCGGTATTACTTCCACTCTCTGGAATACCATGTACTCCGAAATGTTTGGGTTCCGCTGCAACAGTATTATTATCTTTCAAACTTTCACCCTGCATCCCTTTTACAAGATTTACAGCCATACGTGAATTAAGGTAAACATCCTCTCCGAAAGTCTCTTCTACACGGCCCCAACGCGGATCACGGCCCAAATCAAGATTAGGTCCGAGGATAAAATGAATACCATGAGCCCTTGCTTCAGTTGCAATAACCTTTCCGATATTGTTCATTAATGTAGTATCCCACGAACTTGCATTGCCCAAGGCGACAGGAAATGTTGTGGAACCTTCGCCGCAATATCCATGCAATCCTTCTTCTATAAAAAGAACAGGTATGCCCAAACGGCTGTTTTCTACTGCATGTCGCTGAACTTCATTGGCAAGTTCAGCCGTTTTGGGATAAAAATCATGTATCGAACCGATACACATGGAGTCAATAAAATGCGCCAATCTATCTTCCTGCAATGAATTGGCATCTTTCACGACATCATTGGCTGAAAGCATGTCGAGTTGGGCTGCTTTTTCTTCAAGCGTCATTCTCGACATCAAATCCTTAATCCTTTTGTCTATCGGAGCAGAAGGATTCTTATAGGTAGGGATAGAATTACATGCACCTGCTGTAACGATAACCGCCACCAATAAAAACTTACAAATACTATTTACCGTGCGTTTCATTTTATATTTTTTAACAGATTATTAAACTCATAAACGATTAATAAGAAACACAAAAAGAATGCGAACCAGACTAAATAATTTAATATCTGTAAATATACTAAATAATAAAAAAGGGGAGAAAATATCTCCCCTTTTTCCATTCATTTATACGCTAAGTATCTTTTATTTAACTCCGATAGTCTTGTTATAAAGATTTTCATCCTTGTCAATACATCCAACAAACTGAATGACAGCATTAGGATTTTCAACTGTGATAGGACTGTCGGATTCATAATTGCGCATACGGCTGCCAAAATTGGTAACGGTAAGTTTCTTGTCACCGCGAACCAACATATAATCCCATGACCTTTGAATAGTTGTCAATGCCGCATTATCTCCCGAGAAACATTCTACATTGGTAAGTGCCGTATGACCTTGACCTTCGATAATAATAGGATGAACATCTTTCACATCCTTCTTAATGCTGCAATTAGCTATAATAGATCCTTGAGCAATTTGCCAGTTACGGTTTTTGGTTTGAGCCCCCTGTTTCAGTATACCGATTTCGACACAATCGAGGTTGAAGTTGGTAAGCTGTCCATAAGTCTGGTCTCCCAAGTAAATACCACCATATGTACCGAATGTGAAGATATCCATCATCTGTGCATTATCGGTATTTTGAATAGAATATGCGAACGTCGGATTATGCATTACTGCATCAACTACTGCCTTACTGTACTGAGAATTGAATTCCCTCATATTCGCAGGATTCACATGACAATGGATAATACGGGGAACATCGTAACTGCGGTCGATACGGATAAATTCTCCGCTAAGAGGATAACCGTAGCAATGTTCAAACAAAGTAAGTTCCGATTTGTAAGGAGCTTTGGCATTGAAATCCATTGCAATGTATTCGCCATAGAACGTCAGACATGACATGGTTACACCCAATACATTCTGACCTTCGCTCATAGCGATTGTCGGTTTGTATTTAATAATTTTTGCAGGGTCGTCCACCGTCTGTTCCGGATACCAAAACTGTATACCACGGATATGCGTAGCCGATTCAACTATAAGGAAAGGTTCATTGGTATCTGTAATGGCGAATACTGATCCTACAGGTTGTTTCTTGGTCGGATGTTTGGTTCCACGTCCTGTAGGTCCTTGAACGCCCAACAAAGAAACATTCTTTTTAAGTCTTACGCCAGTTGCAACAGGATAAGGTTCATCGGTAGGTTCAACGAAAAGAGCTGCCCCATATTCCGTTGCCCAATCGATAGCTTTCTGCAAATTTTCTTTATTCTGCTGAGGTGTATTGGTCGGCAAAACCCCAAAATCACGTATACTTTTAATGCCTTGTCCAAATGCAACGAACGATACCAAACAAAGCAAAAGTGTCAATTTTAATGCTTTCATCGTTATATATTTAAATTATAACATCAATAAACACGCACTTCTATAAGGAATGGCTAATTTTCAGGTGCGATAGTTTTGTTATACAGATTTTCATCCTTGTCTATACATCCAACGAACTGAATGATGGCATTAGGATTTTCAACTGTGATAGGACTGTCGGATTCATAGTTACGCATACGGCTGCCGAAATTGGTAACGGTAAGTTTCTTGTCACCGCGAACCAACATATAATCCCAAGAGCGTTCCAAGTTGGTTAAAGCTCCATTACCGCCAGAGAAACATTCAACATTGGTAATTGCAGTATGGCCCTGACCTTCGATGATAATCGGATGTATATCCTTCACGTTATTGTTACGGCTGGCATTTGCGATTATAGAACCTTGAGCTATCTGCCAGTTACGGTTTTTAGTCTGAGCTCCCTGTTTCAATATACCGATTTCAACACAATCGAGGTTAAAGTTGGTGAGCTGACCATAAGTTTGATCTCCCAAGAATATACCACCATATGTAGCAAAAGTAAAGATATCCATCATCTGCGCATTATCGGTATTCTGAATAGAATAAGCAAAAGTTGGATTATGCATAACAGCATCTATAACTGCTTTATTAAATCCACGACCAAATTCGCGCATATTGGAAGGGTTTACGTGACAATGCAAAATACGTGGAACATCGTAACTGCGGTCGATACGGATAAATTGTCCGCTAAGAGGGTAACCATAGCAATGCTCGAACAAGGTAAGTTCTGAGAAATGAGGTGCTTTAGCATTAAAATCCATAGCTATATATTCACCATAGAACGTAAGACATGACATCGTAACACCCTGAACTGTTTCAACCTGACTCATAGCTATTGTAGGTTTATACTTAATAATCTTAGAAGGGTCGTTCCATGTCTGATTCGGATACCAGAATTGTATACCGCGAATAGTTGTTCCTGATTGAACTGTCAGGAAAGGTTCCTTATCATCGACAATCGAAAATACCGATCCTACAGGTTGCATTTTAGTCGGATGTTTGGTCCCGCGTCCGAGTGGACCATGCACACCTATTAAAGATACATTCTTTTTCAACTGAATTCCTGTCGCAACTTGATATGGTTCATCGGTAGGTTCTACAAACAAGGCTGAGCCCGATTCGGTTGCCCAATCGATAGCTTTTTGCAAATTTTCTTTGTTTTCCTGCGGAGTGTTTGTAGGCAATACTCCAAAATCCCGAATGCTCTTCATACCCTGCCCAAACGCAAGAAAAGAGACAAGACTCAAAAGCAGAGTTAGTTTTAGTGTTTTCATAGGTTTTTAAGATTATTTAAATATGTTTGGTTAAGTACATAATATCTCTATACAAAGATATTTTTTTTGTTCAACATCAAAATCGGTTTGCAGTTTTTAAACCTTTTTCCGTCCAAATGTGAAAACTTCATCACATATTGCTGAAAAAATCGTTTACTTTGTATGTCAAACATAAAACAAAAATGATTTACAGTTTAAAAGAGATAGCCTCGATAACCGATTCCAGCTTTATTGGAAATGATTCGACGGTTAATTCGGTAATTACAGACAGTAGAATAACCAATATTGCTCAACCCTCTGTTTTCGTTGCAATCAGAGGCACCAACCACGACGGGCATAATTATATATCACAACTATACGATAAGGG
>CASFSC010000144.1 GCA_949296995.1 uncultured Alistipes sp.
ATGGCGTCTTACAGCTCCATTAAATGTTTTATTGACAGGCCATTCTCTTTCTCCATTTGGATCGAAAAATAAAACAGGATTCCCCAAACAATAAATATATGCACTGCAAGAATAATTACGTTCCATTAACGGATCCTGCTGGAAAAACAGCACCCCGTCCGGATCATAATATCGCGCGCCGAAGTCGTGGATGGGGGTGGTGATGCCGTCTTCAATCGCCACATCGACCTGCTCTTTGCCCGAGAAGGTGTAACGGTTCCCCGACATCGGCATACCCGCTTGCGTCCACGCTTTTCCGAACGGATAGTAATCCTTACGGTCAAGGTCGTCTCGTCCCGCAGCTGTGACCTTCGCCACAACCCGCGTGCTGCCGATATGATCCGTCAGGAAATAGTGCGCTTCGGAATCATCGTAAGTCCCGACGATCCGTCCGCCGCCGAACGAAGCACTCTCGAATGACCCTTGATCATATACCAAAGAACCATAATATACATGTTGAGGTCCATCCCATGCGTCATGCTGCACCTTCGTGCCATCAGCCAAATACCCGTAATAATTCGAGTAATCGGCATAGGTATCCATGTATGTAGGCAAGTTAAGAAAATTATAAGAAACAACAAAATAACAGATTATTCATCAGATAAAGAAACTCATGACTCGAATCAGTTTTATGTTTGGTTTAGGACAAATTTCAATCACACAAGAAAAAATCCTGTTAATAAAAAATTGTCATTAACAGGATCTCTTTTTTTTGTTTTTGTTACGGGATAATATTCGCTCGCTTAAGCAACGTTGAATCGACTAAATTTTTGACCTCTTCATAAAAAAGCTGATCTTTGATGGAAATAGCATATCGATACAATTGCAGAACTATCTTTTCTTGAAATAAACCTGCCGGCAAAGTAATACCTAAACCTATTAATTGGGGAATATTTCCTTGCATTTCAAATTTACCACCCATTGCAATGAACCCGTTTGGCCCTGTTTCATACAGTTCTATTTTTTGAAATATGCAATCCTTACTGGCCAGTTGATTCAATGTTTCGGCTATTTTATGAATTTTTTTGGCGACTTTCGACAACTGCTGATTGCTACGCACTGAGTTGTCTGCATCAATTTCAACACTGACAATACCTACCGTATCTATAATAGCCCATCCATCGGCATATGTCGGCAGACTAAGGCAAAAGCCAAATAGGATCAATAATAATCTTTTCATATTTTTACTATTTAAGAACTGAAAATGGTAATGTCGCTTTTATTCCACTTTTATCAAATACAATAATTTCTTGTGTGCGCATTTGGAAAATATATCCTTGCCTTCCTTGTATACTTTTATAATCAGTCATGCTGGGACCTCGACTACTTCCCTTAATGGCTCCATCTTTTACGAACGTTGCACTCATATGGCTATGATAAGTCGCTTTCGAGTCTTTATTACCAGGTATGGATATCGATCCTTTTCCTCCATTATCTTCTCTCGTCGGCCCTTCCGACACATCGGCAATCGAATTGTCTGAGAGTATGTTTCCACCATATTCCCGATGATTATCCGGGTTGTTGGAACTGTTACCTTTCCCATCGTCTTTTATTGTCGACCTCGCCTCTCTCAATGTTGAAATAGGCGCTATCTCTACGACATTTTGCATGTGATCGCCTTGCAATTCCCCGTTCGTAATTTTTGCTTCTGTCTGTTGTGCAGCTGATACTGTTATGGCTGTTTTACCAGCAAATTTGTCATCAGAGGTTCGAATCACAAATGTTCTGGTACCTTCATGTGTATCATATATTTTTACACCTTTTTCATTATAGTATTCATCCGAACTCATTCCGGTAGGATCAATTAATTTCACCGGATTGTCTGCACAATAGTTGTATTGTCCAATAGAATAATATTTTTCAGCGAACCGATCCTGTGTGAACCACCTGCCTCGTTCGGGATCATACATGCGAGCCCCGTAGTCCAAGAACGGCAACCCTACGAATG
>CASFSC010000145.1 GCA_949296995.1 uncultured Alistipes sp.
TATCGGAAATCCGAAAGATATGTTGGGAACGAAAACTCCGTCCATTACATCTATATGTATCCACTGTGCCTCACTGCGGTTAAGCTGTTCGATGGTTTTGTTAAGTTCCCCGAAATCGGCTGAAAGTATAGATGGAGATAAAATTTTCATTGTTGTTAATTAGAATATTTGTTTGTTGATTATGCCATTAAAAAGTCAAATGTTTATCTTTTTGCCAGTCGACAAATGTCTGAAGTTCCAATTAAACCAAAGACAAAACCAAAGACATACAACATTGCGTTAATATTTTTAATGGATATTACACTCTTTAGCTTTCGACAAAGGTACGTCAAAATTTATCAAAAATAACTATTTTTGTTTGACAAAAGGATTTTGCTTTTATGATAATGGTACATGGCTTATATTTTTAAGCGTTCTAATATCTGGATTTAATACATTTTAAGAAATATGATATACGTTTTATCTCTTTTGGCTGGTTTGGCAATAGGTGTGGTTATAATGGTTTTTGTGAATCGTCCTGCGGTTCAACGTTATGCCGATATGGAGGCAGAATTGAAATATAAACAAGAAGAGATAATCGCATTAAACAGGGAAATAGCTGCCGGTAATGCTGAGCGTGCCGCCATGGAAGAGAAACTGTCGAGACATAAGGAAGAGGTTGCAGAGATGCAGGAGCGTACCCGTATCGAGTTTAAGAATCTGGCCAATGAGATACTCGAAGAGAAAAGCCGTCAGTTCAAACAATCCAATAAAGAGTCTTTAGAATTGTTGCTCAAGCCATTTAAGGATAATATAGAGGGATTTCGAAAACGGGTAGAGGAGGTTTATGATAAAGAGGCCCAACAACGTTTTTCTTTAAAGGAGGAGATAAAGGCATTGAATGATATGAATCGTCGTATGTCGGAAGAGGCCAATAATCTTACCAATGCATTGAAGGGTAATTCCAAGGTCCAGGGAGATTGGGGTGAAATGATTTTGGAGACAATTCTCGACAGCTCAAATCTTATAAAGGGAGTGCATTACCATATACAGGAGAATTTCAAGGATGAGTCTGGTCAGAATGTTCGTCCGGATGTAGTTCTGACATTGCCTGACAATAAACATATAGTTATAGACTCCAAAGTTTCCTTGACAGCATATGTGGCTTATACCGAGAGTGAAACACCCGAGGCACGCAAGACAAATCTTGAAAAACATATAAAATCTATTCGGGCTCATGTTGATGAATTGGGGGCCAAACGATATCAGAATTTAGTAGATTCACCTGATTTTGTTATAATGTTTGTTCCAAATGAACCGGCTTTCCTGCTTGCACTCCAAAGTAACAGTACTATTTGGAATGATGCATATAATAAAAAGGTAATAATTAGCAGTCCGACCAATTTGTTTGCACTGTTAAAGATAGTAGATGACCTTTGGAAACGGGATAACCAGAGTAAAAATGCGATTGCTATTGCGAATGAGGGAGCCAATTTGTACGATAAATTCGTGAATTTTGCCGAAACGTTGTCCGATATAGGGAAAAATATAGAGTCTGCGTCGAAAAATTATGAAAAAGCTATGGGCCAATTAAAAACTGGAAGAGGTAATCTTATAGGACGTACTGAAAAGTTGCGTGAATTGGGTGTTAAGGCATCCAAAAAGTTACCTGCACAACTTGCCGATTATGATGAATAGTCTGTGTCGTACGTTGTGATATACGTTTTTATGTAGCCTAATATTGCGATGCAATATTTATTGTATCTGTTTTGAATGTCGTATTTCATGTAGTGATTTTGCTTGAAATTTGTATCTGTTTTTCAGGGTGTTTAGAGTAATAGATGAATTTTATTACAGAATAGGCCTTGAATTGTGCATTGAAAAATAACAGATGGCATTTGAAATACTGATTAATCAAAAAAAAATAATAAAAAAATTAAAAAAATATTGTTTTTTTACTTTTCATGTGTACATTTGCACCAACGATAAAACAGGTAATTTTACAACAATGAATTCATATTCGCCTTTTTTTGGTTTTTATTTTTATTTCTACTTTACCAAAAGCGGACTGGGATTGCATTGTTAATATCGAAGAGTTAATTAGTAATAATAAATAATAAAATCCCGGTCCTTCCAAAGGATCGGGATTTTTTTTGAAAGTGGTGTAGAGTTATGAATAAAGAGTTGAAAAAAGTAGCCATACAAGGGTATGAAGGCAGTTTCCACCAGATTGCCGCTTATAATTATTTGGGAGATGATATAACCATAGTTCCTTGTGCGACATTCAGGGAGGTGGCACGTCAAGTCGAAAGCGGCGAATCCGATTATGGCGTTATGGCCATAGAAAATTCTATCGCAGGTAGTATTCTTTCCAATTTGGCCATATTGCAGAATAATAATCTGCAAGTTATAGGAGAACACTACCTTCACATACGACAAAATCTAATGGTTTTACCGGATGTGGAACTTGAAGATATCGAAGAGGTTCATTCTCATCCCATGGCGTTGCTTCAATGTGCCGATTATCTCGATCAACATAAGTGGAAACTCGTCGAAACGGAAGATACGGCGTTGAGTGCCAGACGTATAGCTGAACGTGGTATTCGTAATGCAGCGGCCATAGCGGGTGATCTTGCGGCAGAAATCTTCGGATTGAAAATAATCGCTCCCGACATTCATAGCATCAAAAATAACTATACCCGTTTTCAGATTATTCATAAGACCAACCTTTCCATCGATGAGAATGCCAATAAGGCCTCACTCTATTTCAAGACCAACCATACGCATGGTTCCCTTATGAAAGTTTTACGCGAGATGGAAGATTCAACGATAAATATGACAAAACTCCAGTCCTCACCGATTCCCAGCGAACCGTGGCACTATATGTTCCATGTGGATATGGAATTTGATACCTTGTATGATTATAACAGGGTAGTGGAGAGGATGAAACGTATGACCGAAGAGTTGCACGTTTACGGTGTTTATAAAAGTGGATTACATAATACAGAACAACTATGAGTATAAAACCGATGAAAATCGAAACAGCCGAAAGGCTTGCCGGAGTAGGTGAGTATTATTTTTCGACTAAACTGCGTGAGATCGATCAGATGCGCGCATCGGGCAAAGAGATTATTAATCTTGGAATTGGTAGTCCCGATATGCCTCCCCATCCAGATGTTATTGCAACCCTTGCTGCTGAAGCAGCTAAACCCAATAATCATGCTTATCAACCTTATAAAGGTGCTGCGATATTGAGGAATGCATTCAGCAGATGGTATAAACGCAGTTATGACGTTACGCTTGATCCGGAGACCCAGATATTGCCTCTTATCGGTTCCAAAGAAGGTATCATGCATATATGTATGACATACCTTAATAAAGGAGATAAAGTTTTGATTCCTAATCCGGGATATCCTACGTATCGTTCAGCTGCAACTATTGCAGGTGGTGATTGTATAGATTATATTCTTAAAGAAAAGAATGGCTGGATGCCCGATTTCGAAGATATCGAACGCCGAGGTGTGGAAGGAGTGAAGTTGATGATTGTCAATTATCCTCAGATGCCTACGGGAGCAGCCCCCAAGGAAGGTCTTTTCCGCGATTTGGTGAAATTTGCAAAAAAACACAATATCTTGCTGGTTCATGACAATCCGTACAGTTTTATCCGGACTGAAAAGCAGGAGAGTCTTTTGGCTGCTGAAGGAGCTATGGATGTTGCAGTAGAACTCAATTCATTGAGTAAAAGCCATAATATGGCAGGTTGGCGTTTGGGTATGATCGGCGGTGCCAAGGAACGTATAAATGAAATTATGCGTTTTAAGAGCAATATGGATTCAGGAATGTTTTATCCTATGCAGGCTGCAGCAGCCACTGCACTCGATTTGGGCCCTGAATGGTACAGAGAGTTGAATGCACTTTATTTTAAAAGACAAGATATTGCATACCGTATTATGGATGCGATAGGTTGTACGTACGATCCGAAACAGGTAGGTCTTTTTGTATGGGGACGTTTGCCCGAAGGAGAAGGAAACTGTTATGATTTTTCTGATAAGATATTATATGGATGTGGCGTTTTCGTAACTCCTGGCGGAATTTTCGGTTCGGAAGGCGAACAATATATTCGTATTAGTCTTTGTGCCAAGGAAGAAGTTTTGGAACGTTCACTTGAAAAAATTAAAACACAATTATGAAAGCAGCAGTAGTCGGAGTAGGTCTTATAGGCGGTTCTTTTGCATTGGCTCTTAAAGACAGACAGATTTGCAGTGAAGTAATCGGAGTAGACAATTCCGAAAAAAATAGAGAAAAGGCTGTCGCACTCGGTATTGTAGATAAGGTTATGCCTTTGAATGATGTAATAGAGTGTGTTGACCTTATAGTTTTGGCGACTCCTGTCGATTCGCTTCCCACATTGGCGGTTAAAGTCCTGAATAAGGTCGATAAACAGATAGTTATAGATATGGGTTCTACAAAACAGGAACTTGCAGAGATGATTCAGCAACACCCTAAAAGAGGCCGTTTTGTATTGACCCATCCTATGTGGGGTACCGAATTCAGTGGTCCCGAAGCAGCTGTCAGGGAAGGGGCATTTTCAGGTCGTACGGTAGTTATATGCGATAAGGAGAAAAGCGATCCGGATGCCTTGGCAAAGGTGGAAGATATATATACGAAAATCGGAATGCCTATAAAATATATGAGTTCTGAAGAACAGGATTTACATACGGCATATGTGAGCCATATTTCGCATATCACATCGTTTGCCCTCGCACTGACTGTTCTTGAAAAGGAACGTGAAGAAGATCATATTTTCGATTTGGCGGCAGCCGGTTTTGAAAGTACTGTACGTTTGGCCAAAAGTTCTCCTGAAACGTGGGCTCCTATATTTATGCAGAATAAATATAATGTTTTGGATGTGCTCAGGGAACATATCCACCAGTTGCAGATTTTCCGCCGTATGTTGGAAAAAGATGATGTGCAGGGATTGACGGGTATGATGCAGAAAGCCAATACGATTAAACGTATATTGAAATAAATTGAATCGGATGCTTTTAACCTTTAGGTATGTATTGATAGTATAAACAGGGTTGTCAATAATAGGTTCACGAAAATTGTGCAAGGTTTTTACTCTTGAGGAGAAGATATTCTAGGTTATGATATAAATATTTTGTAACAATCGATTCCAGTTACTGTTTGACAGTATTCAGTAAAAACGGTTGATGGCTTTTAGTTTAACTGTTTAATAATTATGAATGAGGAAAAAGAGAAAGCTCGATTTAAAATAGAAGATATAAAAAATTAAAAATAGATGATATGAAAAAATTTGATTTGAAAGCGAAACGTCCCTTAATTATTGCAGGGCCGTGTAGTGCAGAAACAGAAGAACAGACGATAGAAACGTGTGTGCAGATTGCCAATACGGGAATGGTTGACGTGCTTCGTGCAGGAATATGGAAACCGCGTACAAAACCGGGTTCTTTCGAAGGTGTGGGTTTGAAGGGACTGGCATGGATGAACAAAGTTCGTGAAATTACAGGCCTTCCTATCGGAACTGAGGTAGCTACTGCAGCACATGCCCGTGCAGCGTTGGAATTTGGAGTGGATGTACTCTGGATTGGAGCCCGTACAACAGGTAATCCATTCAGCGTGCAGGAAATTGCCGATGCGATTAAGGGATCGGATGTTACGGTATTGGTGAAAAATCCTATGAATCCGGATATAGATTTGTGGGGTGGGGCCGTAGCCCGTTTACAAAATGTGGGTATCAACAAAATCGGATTGATACATCGCGGATTTTCAGTTTATGGAACCAGCCGTTACAGAAATAATCCTCTTTGGCATCTCGCAATCGAAATGCGCAGTCGTTTCCCGGAAATGCCTATGATTTGCGACCCTTCCCATATTGCAGGAAATCGTGAATATCTCCATGAAATTGCACAGAAGAGTGCAGACCTGTTCTATGACGGTCTTATAGTCGAAAGTCATATATGTCCTGATAAGGCTTGGAGCGATGCAGCTCAGCAGGTTGTTCCCGAAGAACTCAAAAAGTTGCTGTCAAGTATAATATGGCGTCAATCAACAACTGATAACCCAGAATATCAGAAAGCGTTGGATAAATTGCGTACGGAAATAGACCAGATTGACGATGAACTTTTCCAGTTGCTCAGTAAACGTATGCAAGTGGCTGAAAATATTGGACGCGTTAAACGTGAAAATAATGTTGCAATTTTGCAGGGAGGACGTTGGAACAGTATAGTTGAAAAAGTAGTGAGCCAATCCAAAAAACTCGGTTTGAGTGAAGAATTTTTGAAAGTTGTATTGGAAGCCATACATATTGAAAGTATTAACAGACAGAATAAGGTAATGAACGAATAGCGCAAGCATGTTATGAGATACCCGACTATAAACCAGTATCTTGAGACTTTGACCAATAACCATAAAATGTTCCGTACTTTAGACAGTTTTTCTGTCGTGAAGGATGCTTATGGCGAGCCGGTTTTTGTAGCGGGTAACTATGCTGCGGTTTTCCGTATAGAATGTGAAGGAAAAGAGTATGCC
>CASFSC010000146.1 GCA_949296995.1 uncultured Alistipes sp.
AATTATTATAATCCTGAACGGATACAGTTCGGTGCGCTCAGGGTTCTAAATGAAGATAATGTAGCACCCAATGAAGGTTTAGGAATACATCCGCATAAAAATATGGAAGTTATATCTATTCCTCTACGCGGATATCTCAGACATGGGAAAAACATAAAGAACAGTCGAGTCATTTCGCCGGGTCAAATACAAGTAATGAGTACCGGTACCGGAATATATCACAGTGAATTCAATGACAGCCGGACTCAAGAGCTAGAATTCATACAGATATGGATATTACCTAATGTACTCAATACCAGACCTAAATATAATGATTATGACATCTCTTCATATATAAAACGGAATGAAATATCGACATTCATATCTCCGGATGGACCAATATCGATAGCTCAGGAAGCATCTCTTTCTTGGGCCGAACTAGATGCTGGCATAAGCGTCGAATATAAACTTGCCCCAGGAGACAGGGGGGTATACGTATTCGTGATCGAAGGAGAAATACGCATAGATGACATCAATCTGTCACGTCGCGACGGATTGGGAATCAGCGATGTAAAAACATTTGAAATAACCGCTTCACAAAATTCCAAAGTATTACTTATCGAAGTACCTATGTTGTAAGTCATATCATGACGACAATAATAAAAGAGCCAGGATATTATTCATATCCTGGCTCTTGCTATGTATTATATTTTCTCAAATCGAGGAAAAATAGGACTATTTCAACACTCGACTGCTTTCACTCTCTATATGACAAATTACGGAAAATTTTCACCATTCATAATCTATGATTCCTTTGTGACCAATATTTTATCAATTCTCACACCATCCATATCGACCACTTCGAATGTAAACATATGCCATTTGACCTTTTCACCTTCCGTAGGGATATGTTCCAGCAATTCAAGCACTAACCCACCTACCGTAGTATAACCGTCAGGGGCATATAAATCTTCGACGTCAAAATAAATTACAAAATCATAAAAAGAACATTGGCCATCCACAAGCCAGCCCCCATTATCCTGCCGTTCGACAATATCAGGTTCCTTACGCGAATCATTAATCGTACCGATCAGTCCTTCCAAAATATCTTTTAGTGTCACTATTCCCTGACAACTGCCGAATTCATCAGCGACCAATGCCTGACTTATATGTTTTTCCTGCATTTGCGCAAGAGCTTTGTAAACATCCATATTCTCATGGAAATAAGTTACTGGTTTTACAAGCGAAGACAAATCGAACTCAGGATCATCAATTTTACCGAAAAGATCTTTGAGATACACCACTCCCTCGACACTATCCAAACTACCTGAAGCAACAGGATAAACTTCATACAGATTATTACAAACAATATCCTTAATCTGTTCTTTTGTCATATTAACATCTATCCAAACAATATCATTGCGAGGTGTCATAATAGAATTAACCTTTCTATCCCCCAGAAGGAACACTCTCTCCACAATATCTTGCTCCACTTCCTGTACTGCTCCGGTTTCCTTACCTTCCTGAATCATATCCTTTATTTCATCCTCCGTAACAACAGTTTCAGAAGATTTAATATTCATCAAACGAACAACAAAAGATGTACTTTTTGAAAGTATCCATACAAATGGAGTAGCTATAACAGAAAGTAAATTCATCGGTCTGGCGACGATTTTGGCTGCTTTCTCGGCAACACTCATTCCCAATCTCTTAGGGACCAGTTCACCAAATATAAGCGTAAGATAGGTAACCGCAATTACGATCAAAGGACGGGCAATAAGATTTGCATAATACTCCGACATTCCCCATCCGATCAACAGAGTCGAAAAATCCTTGGCCAACACATCTCCAGAATATACCCCGGTAAGAATTCCGACGAGAGTAATTCCTATCTGAATCGTCGACAAAAAACGATCAGGTTCATTGGCCAATTTCAAGGCAACCTTGGCCGACTTACTACCTTTCTTGGCATCATTTCCCAAACTCGATTTACGCGCCGAAATAAGGGCTATTTCCGACATGGCAAATATACCGTTAACAACGATAAGTGCCAGTATTATAAATATCTCGTTCATATATCAAGAGGTTCCTGGCCTTATTTGCAACGATATGAAATCATAACCGCACTAAGAGGGGCTATTTTAACTTCATATTTATCCGATGATGCGATATTTTCAATCTCTTTGCCATCAGACGAAACTATCAATTTCGCATCTTTAAGATCCGTAGTATTGAGCCATACCGTCTGTTCCTGCGGCAAATAATTTACAAGAAATTGTGCACAATCGCCATTTTCAAGTTCCCAATTCGAAGTAAATACCGTAGGGAAATTGATCGAATATCCTTTGGCATTGGTTATCATCGGAAGATTTTCAACTCCACCCACAGAGATAGGTTTTTGCATCTTGCCCATAACAAGGAAATCCTTACCGGCCCCCTTACGCCAACTGTTCAAATTTCTTATGAGCTGTATAGCATTTTCCTGATTAGGAACATCGTTTTCCCACAGTGTCCCCCAATCCCAAATAATCTGTCCGTCTCCTTTTATCACAACTGTCATCATATCTCCGGCCGTAAAACCGTATGCCAACCTTTGAAGCAGATTCATCGGACATTTTTCCATATTGACAGCATATGACACACTATTCTGATTACCCATAAAATTGTTTACATACTCATGATAAACAAAAGAGTAAGCCGGAACGGGCGTCCCTGCAAACAAATTGATAGTGGCACGCGCATCATTAAACAACAGATACGGCAGATTTCCTTCACCTGCGGCAGCCTCACAACCTATAATAGGCTTATAACCCGATTTTTCAATTACCGGCATAAGTTTTTCATACAGATGCTGCATCTCTTTTATTTGCCACAAACCCGGTCCGTATGGATGGCCATGCTCGGTTCCATAACATGCATAGCAAGCTCCTCCGAGATTTTGATCGAAATATTGTATATAATCGGTTTTTGTTTCGACTATCTTTTCGATTTGATCGACAACAACATCAGCTACAAAATCATTCGCAGGACACATATCATAACCTATACGCTGAGCCATCGGTCCGGTACATACACCGTTAGTAGCCAGAGTGCCGTCGGGAGCGACTTTCATCACTTTTGACAAAGATTTATCCTTGTATTCCTTATACATGTTGTAAGTCGTATCGGTATTGCTTCGAAGAGTATAACCGATACCGCTTGCATACAATCCTGCAAGATTCCCTTTTTCATGCAATCCGCGTACGAATTTAAGATATTCGGAAACTCCACCGTATGGAGGCCACACATAAGGGGGAGCCCACGGAGCAGAACCTTCCCAATGCATCAACAGAGCCATAATCTTGCTGTCGAAAGCCTCGTTGTATTTGTCAATATATTTCAATCCATTGGTATAAGGGAAAAATTCATTGGGCGTCATATCTCCCATATCCTTATGACCGCGAACAGGATAAGTTACTATTACCGGAGATTCAAAATACCAATCGGGTAACATTTTATTATCCTTAATCTTTGGAGGCATAGGCATGGATGAAGATTCACGCCATGCACGATATATGGCTGAAGCATCATACCAATCACCGTAGAATACGCCCAATATCATATCATAAGGCATTTTATAGACTCCCTTGCCTGAACCTCCTGCGAATAATCTGTATTGAAATTTTATAGCGTTATCCTCTGTACGGTAAAATTCAAGACCTTTAGGATTGCTTGCGGCATCATGGGCAGCAAGATAGACTCCTCCATCTGCATTATAATATGCCATATACTGCATTTGTGTCGAAGATGGATACAAACCACCCCATCCCACATAAGGATATTCGACAGCTTTATAACTGAGCCACCCTCCGGATTCCCTGATACGCATATCCTCAATCACAACACCTTCCTGTGCGGGCCAGAATATATGACCTGTTCCACCTGTTGCAACAAGGTCATTATTGAATGCTATATTAGGAAAATCTATATGATCGAGCGTATAATCGGTATTATTATCAACCGTGATATTCCAATTCATAAGCGGAGACTCTTTATCCAAAGCAACAGTAACCCTGACAGATAATTCTGCATTCGGGAAACCGGAATAATCGATAAATAATGAATCTCCTTTTTTATCAAACGACACTTGGCTTGCCTGTTGAGCATCAAATTCATATATGCGTCCGGAGTCAGCCTGGTCACGGAATCTCAAGTCAAACAATGCATCCTGGCTTGCCTGGCTGTTTATCAGATTAGCACCATTTTTCCACAGAGCCTTGAGAGACCCAGTTGAAGAATCAATTATAATTTTGTAATATTTGTTCTTATAGGTAAATTCATTCCCACTAGAACATGATGAAAATGCTGCAAAAACAAACAATAATAAAAAGCAACTTACAATTTTTCTCATAAAACGGCTTAATATTTAACATATTAAATTTACAGATTACAAATATATAATTTTTAAAAGCATACGTATATAATTTTTGTCAAAATTTCTCGTCAACTACAAAACTTTGACATTTTTCAGTATATTTGACAAGCATTACTTTTAAGAAAAGAAAAAATAACGTTTTATGGGATTGGAGTTGGTTTTTAAGGGTGAAAATATATTACTCATAGGTTCTATTCTTCTATTTTTCAGCATCATCGTCGGGAAAGCAGGTTACAAATTCGGAGTACCAGTTCTTTTAATGTTCCTTGGTGTAGGAATGCTTTTCGGGAGCGACGGGTTAGGCATACAATTCAATAACCCGGCATCAGCACAATTCATCGGTGTCATTGCCCTCAGTATCATTCTATTTTCGGGTGGGATGGACACTAAATTCAGTGAAATAAAACCTATTGTAGGACAAGGTGTTATGCTGGCTACGGTAGGGGTGTTATTAACAACTATACTAACTGGATTTTTCATATATTGGATAACCGGACTTTTAGGAAGCGTTGTTTCATTATCTCTTTCTGAATCATTCCTTATGGCAGCAGTAATGTCCTCAACGGACTCTGCATCGGTATTTTCTATCCTGCGTTCAAAAAAACAGGGTTTAAAATATAACCTTAAACCGATGCTGGAATTGGAAAGTGGTAGTAATGACCCTATGGCCTATATGTTAACAATTCTGCTGATACAAATTATAACGGTGGGAGAAACAAGCATTAGTGAATCTATATTGATGTTTGTCGTACAAATGAGTGTAGGGGCTGTAATGGGATATCTGCTCGGTAAATTAGCCATATTTGCACTAAACAGACTAAATGTCGAAAATCAATCAATGTATCCCGTACTATTATTATCATTCGTATTTTTCATATTTTCATTTACTGATATTCTCAAAGGAAACGGATATCTGGCTGTATATATAGCCGGTCTCGTAATCGGAAACGCAAAAGTTTCACACAGGAAAAGCATGATGACATTTTTCGATGGATTCGCTTGGTTGTTCCAGATAGTAATGTTCCTGGCATTAGGGCTACTGGTTAATCCAAGTCAATTATTGTCAATTGTATGGTTAGGTCTCTTGGTTGGGGCATTCATGATAATTTTCTCTCGACCCATATCTGTTTTAATAAGTCTGCTTCCTTTTCGTAAAATGAATCTTAAAAGCAGGTTATTCATATCATGGGTCGGATTAAGAGGCGCTGTTCCCATAATTTTTGCAACATATCCGCTTATTGCAAATATCGATAATGCTCAAATGATATTTAACGTAGTATTTTTCATAACGATACTTTCGCTTCTCACGCAAGGCACAACAATTACGACAATGGCTAAGGCTCTGGGACTTGCCGAACCGGAAGGTCAGAAACACAAAAACAATTTCGGTTTTGAAATTCCTGAAGATATAAAGTCATCCATGTCTGAAATAGACGTAATTCCCAGTATACTTGAAAATGGGAACAAACTTATGGACCTTAAATTACCAGACAATACACTTGTTGTCATGATCAAACGAGGTTCATTTTATTGTGTACCCAAAGGGACGACAAAACTGCAAGAAGGAGATAAACTATTGGTAATAACAGACAACGATGAAGAATTGCGCAAGACTTACGAAAGCCTTGGTATAAAAAATTATTATATACAAAAGAATTAATGTCATCAAGATTGATAATAATTTTCATTACAAATCAATCTCAATTATTGATAAAACAAATAGGATCAGCCAATGGCCGATCCTATTTTATTTTTAAATTCTAACAAAACTACTTACTTCAACACAATAGTATTGATCGAATTAGCCTGCAACTCCGGTTCTATTACGGTTTTACCTATCGTTACATTAACTTTACGAACTTCATCGCTGTTGTTGGCCATAACCAAAATCACGGAACCATCTGTATTGCGAAAAGCCAGCATATCTTCATAATCCCCAGTAACAGTCAACATTTTGGCTTCAGGGCGCACATATTTACTGAAATGTTTCATCAAGTAATATTCAGGATTATATTTATATGTCTGTTTATCCTTGTCGACTGAGACAAGTGAATTTTGTCTCCATCCCCAACGACTCAAAGCATCCGATTGCAACGATATATTCCAATATTCATACGCCGATACACCGTTATTGAAATAGTGTTTCATAAGATTCCATGTATAAAAACAATATTCCCAACTATTGGCTCCATCACCACATTCGCTTTCGGTCTGCATCAATTTCATATTCGGATACTGTCCGTGCACCGTTTCTATAGCATTCTTTCCGGCCCACTGAAATCCGATCCATTTAATAAACTGATTGCTTACGGGATCATTCATTATCGTATCGACCAAAGGCACCGTTCCTCGTTCCATCGTTCCCAATACTATATCTACCCCCATATCTTTCATTTTAGGGCCTAAGAATCCTCCTATAAAACGGTTCAATCCCGACGATTGCCATGTGCAACTCGGAAAAATCTGACACGAATTGAATTCATTCTGAGGAGCAACGGCAAAGATATTTATTCCCTCATTGCGATAAGCCTCAATGAATTTTGCAAAATATTCGGCATAAGCAGCAAAATACAAGTCATCCTGTATGAACATATTCTCTCCTTCCCTGTCCAATGCGGGATCACCAGGAAGATCATTCCATTCGGAACTCGGTCTGCAAGCATAATGTTTATTATATTTCATCCAGGTCGGGGGGCTCCACGGAGAGGCCCAAATACGCAAATCCGGATTATACTTCTGGGCATTTTTTATAAATGGGATCAATGTTTCCAGGTCATTTGCAATGGAAAAACTTTCCATATTGAAATCACCATCCTTTTCGCAATAGGAATACCAGTTGCGTGAAAAATCATTGGCCCCCACAGGCATACGACAAAATGTAAATGCTGCACCTACCCCAGGAGCAAACATCTCTTTAAAAATTGACTCTCGGTCCGATTCACTAAGATAATTCAGGGATGTCCACCCCAATTCATTAAAGCATGCACCGAACCCGTCTATTGTCTGACGTACGGCGGAAGTATCCACCACGGCCTCATATTGAGATGACGAAGAGGTCTTTTCATACTTTTTATCGACCCATTGGTTTTCCGGAGTCGTAGAAATCCATTGTTCCACTTCAACTCCGCTGGTGCAGGCCACAAAAGGAAGACATGCAAGAATTAAAATTTTTTTCATAATCCAATATCAATAATTACAAATACACATTTATTGCCTATAATAATAAAACTTCATAAAATTAGGAATTATCTCCCAACAGACAAATCTAAACAGTATTATACGCTTACTGACAAAAATTATTCTCAATAATCGACTTAATTTAAAGAAGAATGACAATAAATGCATTAAATTTGTTATGTATATTTTCCATCCAAACATCAGTTCATTTTATCAATATGGCAGCAAAAAAAATAAAAAAAATAATAAAGGTAACATCCATAAGCATTATCGCCTCCATCATAGGTCTCACATTGCTTACATCAGCGGTGTTATCCATATATCTGTCACCTAAAAAACTTACGCCTATCGTAAAAAATGTGATGGCGCAAAACATAGATGGAGAAATCGAACTTGGAAGCGTCAATTTGATGATAATACGCTCTTTTCCTAATATAGGAGTCAGAATAAACGACTTTTCCATTCGTCCTCATAACAGCGACAGTACGCTTGCCAGAATGAAAACGCTTATCGTTACAGCCAATCCGTTTGCATATTTATCTAAAAAAGAGATCAATATAAATAAAATAATATTATCTAATCCTGACATCTATATGCATATAGATGAAAAAGGAGTCTCAAATATGGATTTTCTTTCATCAACCGACACGACGACACAAACATCGGCCGACACGACCTCTCTTATGAAAGATATGAGCATCAATGTCAAGAGAATAAAAATACTGAATGGACAAATAACATTGGATGACCGCAGTACAAAGCTGTATACAGATCTCAACCATATAACTCTCACGGCTCACGGAGACCTTTCGTCTGCACGCGGCAATATAGCTTTGCAACTGTCAGCCGACAGCATACTACTATGGAAAGACGGAGAACTTCTTATGAACCGTATTGCATTTAATACCAAAACCGAAGCAGGTTTCGACAGAGATTCTTCCCTCATACGTCTGGGTAAAACCTTTATCGACATAAACGGGCTTAAACTGGGTGCAAAAGGATATCTGAAAGGTCATAAAACTGAAAAAACAGCAGAAGTAGATCTCGGGTTCTTCCTCGCATCATCCTCTCCCGCCGATGTTTTATCCATGATTCCATCGTCGATAGTGAAAAAAGATGCAAAGATGACGGCTAAGGGAGAAGCATCACTTGCAGGAAGACTAACAGGTATTTACGGGCAAGGTAAACTTCCATCTCTCGAAGCGAAATTAAACATCGATAAAGCTTCGGCACATTACAGGGGCAAAAAAACAGGCATCGAAGAACTTACCCTAAAAATGAACTGCCTTATAGATTTTGAAAAAAGAGATGCTTCATACGTAAATATCGATAAATTCTTTTTCCGTGGAGGGTTGAACAATCAACTCGACATGTCTGCAAATATTAAAAGCGCATTAAATAACCCCCAGATATCATTTAATACCGATTGTCGTATAAATTTCGAATCCATAGGTGAAATCTTTCCTCTTCAAGAAGGAGTATCGTTTAAAGGTTCCAATACAACCGTACTAAAAGGAGCATTTACGATGAAAGATATCAAACGCGGGGATTACGGTAAAATAAATCTCGACGGAGAAAGCATGTTCAACAACATGCACCTGATAATAAACGCCAGTATGATAGATACTACACAAAGCGGGTATCTGTATGTATCCATGAATGAAGGCAAGTTCAAATTCGGACATAAAGCTGGCAGCAATACAGGGTTCCTCGGTGCCGCGATAAATTTCAATGGGCTTGGATTCAAAGATAAATTAGGTCGCGAAATATTTCTGACCGATATCGACATGGGTGTAAAAAGCAAAATGGCTGTCGACACTACCCGCATCACAGATGTCGAAGGGCAACTGGTACTGGGAGGAATAAAATTACGAGTACAAGATACGATAGCCTCCCGTTTGTCCAAATCTACGATGCAAATACATATCACAGGCGGTAATGATTCGATGGCTCACATAAATACCTTATTGACAACCGATTCACTCTATTTTGCAGCGATGCAAACAAAAACCGCAGCATCCCTTTCACGAGCCCGTTTGGAAATGAACTTCACTCCTTCCAAACAAAAAGGGGTAAAATGGCCTATGAATGGGAATATGAGTTTTCGCAATCTCCAAATATATTCCGATATTTTTCCTATAAAAATAGCAATGCCCTCATCCAGATTCAGTATAGAGAATGAATCCATCAAGCTCAATAATGCATTTTTAAAAATAGGAAATTCCCGCATAAGAGCCACAGGAAGTATAGACTCCCTAATGAATGTACTTGTCGGCAATGGACAAAAAATGTATGGAGAGCTCAATATAAAAGCAAGCAGAATATATTTAGGTGAAATACTCTATGCACTCAACAACAGTAGTGCAAATAATTCCGACACGACCGATACGGCTCAACAGATTGCAAAGCCGGACAGTTTATTAGATTTGGCCGCGACTTCAGAAATAGCATTTTCAGACACTATTACATCGGAAGATTTCTTGCAAACGACCGATGTGGTACAATCCCAAATTGATACGTCATCGATAGGAGTATTTATGGTTCCGGAAGGTCTCGATTTCAAAATGCATTTGGATGTAGACTCCGCCCGGTTAGGGACTCTTCACATAGAAAACCTTTTGGGAGACATTGCAATGAGAAACGGACTCATAACGATGCGAAATCTTACACTCAATGTAATAGATGCAAAGCTGGAAACATCTGCATTTTATCGGGCAGAAAACAGTTCTCATGCAGATTTGGGATTAAATTTGGCAGTAAAAGGGATAAACATTGCTCGTATAGGAGAACTGATGCCATCCTTGGATTCACTTTTACCTATGATAAAATCATTCTCCGGCATAGTGGATATGTCCATGATAGCAGGAGGAACCCTAAATAAAGAATTTAATTTCGATCTCAAATCTCTTTCATCCATACTCCAACTTATGGGACAGAATATAACCGTGAAAGATGATGAAACAGTAAGAACCATTGCTAAAATGCTCATGTTCAAAGACAAGACTCAAACGACAATAGATACATTGGCCATCAATGCCATAGTGAGGGATGGGAATGTGGATGTACTTCCTTTCGAAGCCACGGTAGACCGTTATCGCGTAATAATAGGCGGGACTCAGGATTTCGACATGAATTTCAATTACAACATATCTATCATGAAATCACCTCTTCCTTTCAAAGCCGGAGTAGACATTTTCGGGAATATGGATGATTTCGATTTTAAAATCACAAAAGCGAAACTTAAAAAGACAGATTTCGCAATACAACAAACAAATGTAGACAGTGCAAAAATAGTTTTATGGAATCGTATCAAACAAAAATCATAGAGTTTCCGGACGATTACGAAGGTAAAGTCACGGCAACGATAATAAGCCTAAAGGCTAAAACAGTTTCAGAACGTGCGATATTATACGTCCACGGTTATATAGATTATTTTTTCCAAGACCATATGGCTGAACGCTTTACTTCGGAAGGATATAATTTCTATGCCATAGATTTGCGTAAATATGGGCGTTCTATTCTCAACAATCAGCATCCGTATTATTGTCGCGATTTAAATGAATATTTCCCCGACATAGATGCCGCAATAGAAGAGATAATAAACGAAGGCAATAAATTTATAGCTATAATCGGACACTCCACAGGAGGGCTTATAACTTCCCTTTATATGGATCACGGAAAGCACAAGGATAAAGTGGACAAATTAATATTAAACAGTCCCTTCTTCGAGTTCAATGCATCGTGGTTCAAACGTAAAATTGCAATTCCTATAGTTGCTTTAATAAGTAGGATTTTCCCTTATGCTCGCAAGAAAAATGAACTTTCGGAATTATACGCCGACAGCGTACACAGCGATTTCAAAGGAGAATGGAATTACGATTTAAAACTTAAACCCAAAGAGGGAGTACCACTCTATTTTGCATGGTTAGGTGCGATCCGAAGAGGCCATAAACAGATCAAACATGGACTTCACATCACTGCACCTGTACTCGTAATGCATTCTGCAAAAAGTGTAAAAGGGGATGAGTGGAACGACGAATTCATGCAAGGAGATGCCGTTTTAAACGTAAAAGATATAAACAAATACAGCAAAAGGTTGGGGCCCGATGTAACGATAGCCATAATTCAAAATGGTTTACACGATTTGATACTATCACGTAATGAAGTGCGAGAAAAAGTATTTACAATCATGCTTAATTTTTTAAACAGACAATAAATAAAAATGGAGATAACAAGAATTACATCAACCAAAGACAAACTTTTCAATCCAATATGGGATATTTACACAACAAGTTTTCCATTATGCGAACAACGTACGATCGATCATCAACAGACAGCATTTCGTTCGGAATTATACCATCTGGATTGTTATACTGAAAATGATAAAATCATTGGATTATTAGGATATTGGGATTTCCCAAATTATCTATATATCGAACATTTCGCAATTAACAATGCATTGAGAGGAGGAGGTTATGGTAGCCGTATTTTAGAATCATTATTAAAATCCACGGATAAATTCGTAATCATAGAAATAGATCCTCAGATAGACGAAATATCTCTACGAAGACTGCATTTTTATGAAAGATTAGGATTCAAAAAAACTCCTTTTATACATCCACTCCCCATATATCAGCCCCAAAATCATCAAGACATGGATTTGACGATATTGACATATCCAGAAGCCATATCTGAAGATTTTTACAATCAGTTTAACAATGATTTGCACGATATAGTCATGAAATCATAATAAAACGCAATCAAAAACAGAATAAACAAAGGCCATTTACTTAATAAGTAAACGGCCTTTTAACTACGAACCTAAACTACTTAAACTAACCTAAAACTATTACTATCATCTATTTTTATATAGATTTTAAATATTAATTTCCTCTATTACATTTAGGACAAATCCCCTTATAATAAATTTGCGCATCGAGAACCTTGAATCCTTTATTTTGCAATGATGTCGCATCTGGGCTCTCATTTATGGATACATCATAAATCATACCACACTCCGTACAACGAAAATGTGCATGTGGTGAAGTATCTCCGTCATAATGGGTGTTTTTTTCATCTATATCCAGTGAAAGTACTGCATTCTGCTGAGCCAAAAGTTTGAGGGTATTATAAACCGTAGTCTTCGATAACGTAGGAATAGAATCGGATAATGCATTATATATCTCATCCGCCGTAGGATGTGTCTTATGTGTAAGTAAATAATCCATTACTGCAATACGTTGTACCGATGGTTTAACTCCTTTCTCACTGAGATACTGATGCGCCGATGTTTTCATTATTAATTTGTATTTAATACATTTTTGTATGTTTGCAAATATATATTATGAACATGTTATTTGCAAATATACAGATAATATTTTTAATAAATTTTAATTACAATTTTGTTTACTATTTCTAATTTTTACACAAAATAGATCTTTCAAATAATTTATCATAGGAAAAAACATCTCAATATCCACACTATCAAAATTATAATTTTATTACTCTCTTCACATATTGAAAGGAAATGTAATTCAATTTACATTTTCAACACATACAAAATTCAACCATAATATTATTCAAAATCATGAAATAAATACAAAAAGCATAAATTTGTATATATTGTCTCAAACACACAAGTCATGAAAACAATAGAATATATAAAACAGGATTTCATTGAAGCTGCCGACATATTACAGCAATTCATGAATAACGAAAATTCATGGAATAAAATAGAGGAAGCCGGAGATATAATGGTCAAAACATTACTCGATGGTAAAAAAATAGTTTCATGCGGCAATGGAGGTTCCATGTGCGATGCCATGCACTTTGCAGAAGAGCTTTCGGGACGTTTCAGAGACAACCGCCGTCCACTGGCGGGACTTGCACTCAGCGATTCATCGCACATAACCTGTGTAGGAAACGATTATGGTTTCGAATACATTTTCTCGAAACAGATTGATGCTCTGTGCAGCCAGGGAGACACATTACTTTGTATAACCTCCAGCGGCAATTCGCGAAACATAATCGAAGCTGCCAAAACAGCCCGAGCTAAAGGGATGAATATAATCGCTTTGACAGGAAAAGGTGGAGGTAAAATTACTGCAATGTGCGATGTCGAAATTCGAGCTCCATACACAAAATATTCCGACAGAGCTCAAGAGATACATGAAAAAGTGATACACTCTCTGGTACACTATATAGAATTGAAGATGGAATTATAATTCTTATAACTACATATTGTAAAATCGGCAAAAGAAAAGGAAAAGAATAACTATATGACATCTGCGTACCCTTTCTCTTATTTAAAATTTAGCCCTAACCGAACCGGCCTCACAAATAACCCTATTACTCAGATTAATAAATTGACCTATAAATACTTACAAACATGATAACGTTATCGCAACGGACGATAAC
>CASFSC010000147.1 GCA_949296995.1 uncultured Alistipes sp.
ACTATATTGTACAACAGGATCGTTGGCATACAGATAGATAACATTACCATTGCGGTCAGTCTGATTTTCTTTCACCAAAGCATTGTATTCAGACAATGTGAAATATTTTTTATCTATATTTTTCAACAAAATGAAATCGGTTGCTTTTTCTGCAAATTTTTCATCCGTCACAACTCCATATTCGATAAAGATCTTGAGATCATCCCATTTTTCCTCATAGTCCTTACGTTTCTGAGTGAAAATATCATTAAGACGTTCCGCAACCTTACGAGTAATATAACCAGATATTTTCTTAACATTGGAATCACTTTGCAGATAACTTCTCGACACATTCAATGGAATATCCGGAGAATCTATAACCCCATGCAGCAATGTCAGGAATTCAGGAACTATACCTTCAACAGAATCAGTTACAAACACCTGATTACTGTAAAGTTGAATCTTGTTTTTCTGTATTTCGAAATTGTTGCGAATTTTAGGAAAATACAAAATACCTGTCAGATTAAACGGATAGTCTATATTCAGATGTATATAGAATAAAGGCGCTTCCGACATCGGATACAACTTTTCATAAAATTCGAGGTATTCTTTATCTGTCAAATCATTCGGTTTGCTATTCCACAGTGGAGCCGTATCGTTTATTATGTTGTCCTCATCTGTTTCGACATATTTACCATCTTTCCACTCTTTCTTCTTACCGAAAGCAATAGGAACTGGAAGGAAACTGCAATGTTTTTTCAAAATACCTTCAATACGTCCCTGATCGGCAAATTCAGAACTATCTTCTGAAATGTGAAGAATAACATCCGTTCCACGTTTACGTTGTTCTTCAGCCTCTTCCATTGTATATTCAGGGGTACCATCGCAAGTCCAACGCATAGTTTTGGCACCTTCCTTATAAGACTGAGTTATCAGTTCAACCTTATCGGCAACCATAAATGCAGAATAGAATCCCAAACCGAAATGCCCTATGATAGACTGATTTTTATACTTTTCAAGAAATTCTTCAGCACTTGAAAAGGCTATCTGGTTGATATATTTATCTATTTCTTCAGCGGTCATACCAATACCTTCATCAGATATTGTAAGGGTTTTCTTTTCCGGATCTACCGATACGTGAATCGTTATATCACCCAACTCGCCCTTGAATTCACCTTTGGAAGAAATAGCTTTCATCTTCTGCGTAGCATCTACAGCATTGGCAACAAGCTCACGCAAAAAGATATCATGGTCCGAATAAAGAAATTTCTTGATAATCGGAAAAATGTTCTCAGTGGTAACACCAATTTTACCGTTTTGCATATCTTATAATATTTTTAATTGTTATATTTCTTTTTTTCAAATAGAATTAACAATTAATGTGCCATTGAATATACGATGACAAATTGGCAGACCAAGAAATAAAAAAGGCTGTCAAAATGTGCATCCCAACAGGAGCATTTTAACAGCCTGCAAATTTGACCTGTATTATCGAACTATATGCCTGATTTCAGAATATATTGTAACATATTATCATCTTGCGATGCCTGAAACATTCATGTCACGTTGATATATACGCCCATTGCAAATTATGTATAAAACAGACAGGTCCTTTCCTCCAAAACACAAATCAGTAACAGCCCCTTCTGGCAAAGACATAATCGTTCGGACTTTCCCATCAGAATCACACACCTGTACACCCATAGTTGTTGCCACATACAGATTTCCTTTGACATCTATCGCCATTGCTTTGGCTTCACTCATATCCGGCATGCCATCCGTTCTTTCGGGAGTATGCAGCCAACACCAACGCTGTCCATATTTAAGGGTTCCATCTTTTTCGACAAGATATGTGTTTATCCATCGAGACTGGTTATCCGAAACATACATCATACGTTCATCCGATGATAAAACCATCGCTTCAGGAGCCCATAAATTTTCGACTACTTTAACATATCGTTTACCTTGTTTGAGCTCTATAGAAGCAAAACCATAATCCGATCTATTTTTACCACCTTTATTTATCATGTATGACATTCCTGAAGTAGTAGTCACAGCACCATGCGGAATATCGATATCCGTTTCAGATATACTTCCATCATGATTCAATTTATATGTTTTCCCATTCATGTCTGAGAAAAAAACATTTCCTTCCTTATCCGAAGTCATTCCAACTGCAGATGTTATATCCGAAGATGACAATTTCCAAGTTTTACCTGGGACAAGTATCTCTTTCTGCTGATCATTTCCTGTCGGGCCATTAGCGACAGGGGCAGGCCATCCACGCCATAGCCATCTCATAGCATCAGGGAAAATTTCAGTAGCCTGAATACCGTCATGTCCTCCCCGTTCGCTCCACTGATGATTGACCTCATAACCGGCAAAATTCAGGGCTGCTTCCAAATCGACATTTCCTTTGAACCAATCTCCGAAAAGAGGATTCCAGGCATCACGCCGTCCATCTTCCAAAAATACACGTATAGGTTTAGGTTCCGTTTTTCTCACAAGTACCGGATAACCATCCCCACCACGCATACCTGTAAATGAGCCTATGGCGCTGAATACTCTACTGAACCTGTCGGGACGTTCCCATGCAGCTGTAAATGCAGCTATACCGCCACTACTGGCACCTGCTATGGAACGGTCTTTTGCATCTTTGGAAATACGTATAGGGCGTCCATCTGAAGTTGTATGCTTTTCAACATCGGGCAATAATTCTGTCTCGATAAAATTAACCATATCGTCATTCATCGCATCGAATTCATAACTGCGATTAGGACGGAACAACTTGCCTTCATTGTCCTTAACATTTCCGGGAGCCATAAAAACCCCTATTATAACAGGCAACTCACCCTTATATATCAGATTATCGAAAACCGTAGGTGCATTGAACTGTATACCATCGAAATTGAAGTGAAGGCATGCAGGTTTCGAGGCATCATACTGCGCAGGCACATAAACCCAATATTCACGGACAGTTCCAGGATATATTCGAGAACTGTCCAATGTAAAATGAAGTATTTCTCCTTTAAGGACATTTTCATTGACCTGTTTATCAGGATCAAAAGGATAACGTGCATTGTACTGTTCCTGTCCAAAAACAGAAAATGCCATGAACGCAGACACTGCGAACATGGCACAAAATCTTATAATAGGTTTCATTTCATATTATTAAAATAGTCTGTCAATCAAAATACGGCTTTAGAAGGTTCACAAAATATTCGGGAACACGACATGCATGACGAGTTTTGCTATTCATAAATGCAAGAGTAACTGCCCCCGTATTTATCAGATCTCCATTTTCACGATAAATTTCATAATCAAAACGCATCCTTACTTGTGGCATTTTAGCAAGTTTGACTCTAACTGTCAGCAAATCATCATCGTATGCCGGTGAAATATAATTACTTTGCACTTCAAGTACAGGTAACATTACACCGTACTCTTCCATTTCATTATAAGTCGTTCCGAACTCGCGCAACATCTCCGTACGTGCGACTTCATAATATCTCACATAATTGGAATGGTGCACTATACCCATGCAATCCGTTTCGTAATACCTTACGCGTATTTTAACATCGCGAACTATCATTGTTGTTACTCTCCCCTGCTGTAATTAGGTGCTTCACGCGTAATGGTAACATCATGAGGATGACTTTCCTGCATTCCGGAATTGGTAATACGTATAAAACGGGCTTTCTTCAAAGTTTCTATATCAGGTGCACCACAATAACCCATACCAGCACGAAGACCTCCTATCATCTGATAAACTACTTCGGACAAATTACCTTTATATGGAACACGGGCTGCAATACCTTCTGGAACCAATTTTTTGATATCATCTTCCACATCCTGGAAATATCTGTCTTTAGAACCTTTTTGCATCGCCTCGATAGAACCCATACCTCGGTATGATTTAAATTTACGTCCGTTATAAATGATGGTTTCTCCAGGAGATTCTTCAACACCGGCAAACAAAGAACCGGCCATAACAGAATCTGCACCTGCCGCTATAGCTTTAACGATATCTCCGGAATAACGTATACCACCATCCGCTATCACAGGGACATCCATACCTTTAAGTGCTTTAGCCACATCGTATATGGCTGTCAACTGTGGAACGCCAACACCAGCAATAACACGTGTAGTACATATAGATCCGGGACCGATACCGACTTTAACTCCATCAGCTCCTGCCTCAGCCAATAATTTTGCAGCGGCACCCGTAGCAATGTTTCCTACTACGACATCCAATTCTGGATATTGAGCTTTCACCTTTTTCAAAAGCTGTATGACATACATCGAATGGCCATGTGCAGTATCTATTACGATAGCATCGGCCTGTGCTTCATATACGGCAGCTATACGTTCCATGGAATCGGCAGTAACTCCCACACCGGCAGCAACTCTCAAACGACCTTTTGCATCTTTTGCTGCATTGGGATTTGCCCTGACTTTTGTTATATCCTTATACGTCAGCAAACCGACCAAACGATTGTGTTCATCAACAACCGGAAGTTTTTCAATTTTATTCTGCAAGAGTATATCCGATGCTGTTTGCAAATCAGGATTATGCGTTGTAATAAGATTTTCCTTGGTCATAACCTCTTCTATACGGCGAGACAAATCTTTCTGGAAACGCAAATCGCGGTTGGTAACAATACCAATAAGTGTTTTATCAGCTGTAATAACCGGAATACCTCCGATACGGTTTTCTTTCATTAAAACAAGGGCATCGCCTACCGTATTATCCTTTCCGATAGTAATAGGATCGTAAATCATGCCATTTTCTGCACGTTTAACTTTACGCACTTGGGCTGCCTGTTCGGATATGGTCATATTTTTATGTATTACACCGATACCTCCCTGGCGTGCAATGGCAATAGCAAGATCAGCTTCGGTAACCGTATCCATGGCAGCCGAAACTATCGGGGTATTGATTGCCACATTGCGTGAAAAACGAGATGCAATATTTACTGTTCTGGGAAGAACTTCCGAGTATGCCGGAATTAAAAGCACGTCATCAAAGGTTAAACCTTCTGACTCAATTTTATCATCAATGAAAGACATGGTATGGGATATTTAAATTTTGGCAAAAGTACAAAAATTTTGTCTAAAACAGAACATTCGCGTCACAATTTTACGCAAACTTAACAAGAACCGGGCCTGATGGTAAAACCTTTCCCAAAGCACCTACACGTATCTCTTTGTTAGCGTGCACTCTGGCAATAGCTTTAATCCAATCATCTCCGCATTTAACTTCGACAGGATATTCTCCCTCTTTAGGCAAAAGTTTGTATTCCGAGATTTCATGCAAGAAACCTTCTTTATCCATTTCGGCCATGATAAAATAGGAATGTCCGAGATAATTTAATGCATCTCGCATTTTACCTCTATGGATTAACGTACGTATAACCGTTGAACTGACTTTATTGCCATCGACCGTATGTTTAGGCATCTCGTATATCTCTATACCCAGCTCTTTTCCCAATTCAGACAAATTAGCTGCATTACCCTCCTTATTATGACCGAAATGATGATTATATCCCACCAATAATGTATGTACATGTAATTGCCCGACAATATATTTTCCGATAAAATCGTGGTAACTTATCATACTAAACTCTCTGGTAAAATTCACTATTATCAGATTATCAATACCAGCTTTTTCCAACAGTAATATTTTCTCCGGCATAGTAGTTATAAGCTGCACGGTGGAATTATTTTCCAACACCATACGAGGATGCGGGGTAAAAGTAATCACTACACTCTCACCTTTCACTGTATGTGCTACGGCAGACAAATGAGCCAATATTTCCATATGTCCGCTGTGGACTCCATCATAAGAACCTATTGTCACAACCGGGTTCTTAATTTTCCCAACATTTTCAAATCCGTGAAATACTTTCATAATCAACTATTTTCTTCATTTTCCTTAACAAAATAGGCAACTTTTTCCAAAACCGTGGTAATATCATAATTTTCAACAAAAATACCGCGAGGGAAATTCAATGGTTTAGAGGTAAAATTCAACACTCCTTTTATACCTGCATTGATAATAGGTAAGACCAATTCCGAAGCGACATCCGTAGGAGAGGAAAGTATGACAATTTTTATATCATGTTCAGCAACCTTATTTTCGAATTCACTCATATCATAACAAGGAATACCGTCGATTATTTTTCCCACTTTATCGGGATCCACATCAAAAGATGCCACGATAGATAATTTCGAACGTCTGCCATTAAAATATTTGGTAAGAGCCTGACCCAAGTTACCTATACCTATAACACCGATATTAACAACATTGGGATTATCGAGTATTTCGCTGATAAAATCTATAAGCACCTCTACGTCATACCCTTTTTTCGTATCGCTCGAAAAACCGATGAGCATCAGATCACGACGCACCTGCACAGCGGTAATTCCATGAATTCCAGCCAATATATGTGAAAAAATATGCGTAATACCCTGTTCGTGACAAGATAGCAACGTACGCCGATATTCGCTCAGTCTCTCTATTGTTTTTTCCGGGATATTATTCGGGACATTACTCATAGTTCGTCATGCTTATTTTCAAGGTAAACACAAAGATAATAATTTTGCCGACATTAAGAATAAACAAAAACACTATCTTTGCACGCAAAATAGAATATAAAATGAAAAAAGGGGTTATTTTTGACATGGATGGCGTTTTGGTTGACAACCGCGACGCTCACTTTGAAGCATTCATAATCTTTTGCCACGAATATGGATTAGAACTTGACCGCCAAAAACTGGATTCCCTTTTCGGGATGACCAATGAGGAAATTATTCCAGCCATTCTTCCGGCAGACCTGATTGCAAAAAAAGGGCTAAAGGCACTCGGCGACGAAAAAGAGGCTGTCTATCGTCGCATATATGCAGAAACGATCGAACCCACAAAAGGCCTCATTCCATTTTTACAAGAGCTGAAAGCTGCAGGTATAAAAACAGCAGTTGGTTCTTCTGGAAATACCGAAAACGTCAACTATGTTTTGGAAAAATGTAACATTGCGCAATATTTCGATGCCATAGCTAATGGAGACATGATAACTAAAGGTAAACCTGATCCTGAAGTATTTTTACTTGCCGCCGAAAAAATGGGACTTAAACCATCTGAATGTGTCGTTATAGAGGACTCTTTTGCGGGAATAAAGGCTGCACGAAATGCCAACATGAGCGTCATAGCAATGGCGACCACTTTCCCACCCGAAAAGAACAAGGATTAAGATCTGCTGGTAAAAGATTTCACAGAGTTATCCCTTGCAAAAATAAACACTTTAAAATAACAACAAAATAGCAACTGGCTCTATCTACGTATCGATTTGATATACAGTCAAACGTTACTATTTGACTTCGATTGTAAAATTACTTTGATAGCACACTAAAGCCCAATCTTGGTTAACAAACTTACCGCCGGGACGTTCTTGTTTGAACAAATACGGCGTTTGAAGCAATTTTACAGAACCGTCATTCAGATAATCCGCAAACTCACTGCCATGCAATTTTATATTGCATACGAACAATTTGGCTTCATCATATCCTCTGTATGAATATAACGAAGGGAATGTACTGAATACCTTCATATATTTTTTGTCGAACGCAGCCACACGTTCATTTCCTCTATCGGCATGATATGAGGTAACATACATAAGATTCAGTTTAAACAACAATCGCTGATCTATATTTTGGAATCTCGACCAACGGGATGAACCAATAACCTTTATTACAGGATCCCCCATACTGCGCGCCACAATATTATTTTGCACAGAACTGATACGTGCCAATATGGCATCTACAATATTTTCACTACGAGCCAATACGACAATTATATTTTCCTTGTCATTATTCAGACACTTTTCAATCTGCCCTGCAAAATTATCTTTGTTATAAGCGATCCTATGTGTCGGATTAGAAACAAGCGATGACATTTCCGTAGAGAATTCAGCATCATCAGCAGATGAAGATACGACGATCACATTTTTATCTCCCGCAATTACATTACGCAATTTGTCATTCTTTGTAGATTCCGCAGGTGCCACCTGGAACAACAAAGAATTATCGGCTTTTTTAATTGCAGCCAAAGGTGAAACAACCGGGATTCCCTTACTGCGTGCAAAATCAGCCACCGGCGAAAACATTTCGTCATATACAGGTCCTATAATAATATCTGCTTCTTGCACTTCACGAGTTTTCAACAATTCTCTTACTTCAGCTTCAGAACGTGCCGTATTAAAAAGGTCTATTTTGGTGGATACCCCCATAGGCTTTAATTCTTCAAGAGCCATCAATATACCCTGATAAAATTCCACAAACTGACGATTATTAATACCGTTAACTCGTACAGGCAACATAACGACCAACTTGACGGGAGCCTCTATATTTATATTTTTCACCGGAATATTTTCATTACTGTCAAGATAAAATTCATCCCAATCTGAAGGACGTAATGGATCAGACTGATCTGCAACAGTCGAAGAATTATCTGATGTATTCGGTTGTTGAGTTATTGCAGACATACTACCCTCTTTTTTAACCGGGATACGTATTATAGATCCCATTTTCAATCCATCCTGCAATGCACTTCTGTTATAATTCTGTATTGTTTCGATCGGAACATCATATTTTTTACTCAAAGAGTAAAGAGTTTCTCCCTGTGCAACCACATGATGTTCAAAGCTATCAGACAAACTATTCAACGCATCTTTATATTCAGTCATTTGCTGATCTATCTCTTCGGGAGAGGTCTTTCCTTGACTATCCTTACGTATATTTAAGACCTGACCTATGGATAAATGAGCCGGATCGAAACCCTTATTATCCTCTATCAGGGTATTTAATGATATTCCATATCGTTTGGAGATAGAATATCCGGTTTCACCCTGGTTAACTACATGCGTAGTAAAATTACGTTTTATTTGACGTGGAGTCATATCCTCCACACTTTTATTTGCTGAATTGGCTCCGCCTTTTATAGGTATTTTCAATACTTGTCCCGAACGTAATCCTTCAGCCGTCTGAGGATTATTTCTGCGTATATCATCCTCGCTGACATTATAAAGTTTACTCAAACCGTATAATGTCTCTTTAGGTTGTACCGTATGTACATAATAAGATTCTCCAAGTATCGTCACGACACTCTCTGAACGGCCATCGGATCCGACAGCATAAACACTGCTACTGTACAGTGCTACAATAAAACTTAAAACAAATAATAACCTTTTCATCCTCTATTATATCGGATTCAACTGTTTTTATTCCTCAAACGAATTTCAGTAATAACCTTTTTGGTATACAAAGGAAAATCGCCATTCATCATCCATGAATAATAACTCGGTTCGACATTGAACACTTCAACCACAGAACGCCCTTTATGTTTCCCGAAATTAAATACCTCCTCACCCTTATCATTATAAACAATACGTCCGGCAAAATCAACATTTTGTCCACGGGTCGAAAAATCTGCCAAAAAATCGACATCGTTTTTCAATTCATCATATTTATCGATCTGGGCTTTGAGCACTTCGTAAGTTGCCAACGTATCGGCCTCTGCCGAATGAGCTTCGGTAAGATCCTTATTGCAGTAAAATTTATATGCTGCAACCAACGTACGTTGCTCCAATTTATGATATATATTCTGAACGTCTATAAAACGGCTGTTTTTAAAATCGACATCTACACCGGCACGGAGAAACTCTTCGACAAGAATCGGAATATCGAAATTATTCGAATTAAATCCTGCAAAATCACATCCCTTGATATATGCCCACATAGATTTCGAAATTTCCTTGAATGTCGGACAATCTGCCACATCGGCATCATATATATGATGTACGGCAGATGCAGCCTCAGGTATATGCATCTGAGGATTGATCCGACGTGTTTTGACCTCTTCTTTCCCATCAGGAGTAACTTTTACCAGAGATATTTCGACAATTCTGTCTTTGGTAACATCAACACCCGTAGTTTCGAGATCCAAAAAAACTATAGGTTTATTCAGTTTAAGATCCATCTGCGGATTGATATCTATACTGCTTATCTAATTTTATGCGTTTATCATCATCGGCATCAATAACATCAATGTATCTTTAGCAGGCGTATCCTCATAAACCGGTTTGAAAACTCCAGCACGTGTAGAATCCGCCAACTCTATTTGTACATTGTCCGTATCGATATTATTAAGTATTTCAACCAAAAAAGTCGATTTAAATCCTATTGTCATGGCATCCCCTTCATAACTGCAAGTAAGTGACTCCTGACCGGATACTGAAAAATCGAGATCCTGTGCAGTAAGATTAATCGTATCGGCAGATATATCGAACTTGATAAGATTTGTAGATTGATTGGAACAAACGGCAACACGTTTAATACTGTTCAGAAGTTCCATTCGATCAACCAAAACTTTATTGGGGTTATTTTGTGGAATAACTGCATTGTAATTAGGATAATTACCCTCTATCAAGCGGCACACCAAAGTATGGTTCTTAAGATTGAACTGTACGTTTTTAGTATCGAATTCAACTTTTATATCCTCATTTTCTTTAGAGAGCACAGACTTCAAAAGGTTAGCCGGTTTTTTGGGAAGTATAAACGATGCCTCAACATCAGATGACAGAGGTGAACTGTATTTAACCAATTTATGTGCATCAGTAGCAACATACGTTATAGTTTGGCCATCCAGAACGATATATATACCGTTCATTATAGGTCTCAATTCATCGTCTGCTGTAGCGAAGATGGATTTTACTATCCCATTTTCAAGACAATCGGCCGGTATTTCAACACTCTGTTTACCATCTTCGAGAGCCGGAAGGGCCGGATAGCTCAACCCTGAAGTACCTGGAATAGTAAACTTACCGGTTTTCCAACTGATAACTATTTCCCATGTAGATTCATTGGCTTCGATAGTAAGAGGTTGTTCAGAAAATTCCTTCAATGAATCTTGCATAAGTTTGGCCGGTGCGGCTATGATTCCGTCACCTTCTGACGATTCTACGTTAATTGAACCAACAATCGTGGTTTCAAGATCGGATGCAGTAATTTTCAGTGAATCCCCTTTCAAATCCATAAGAAAATAGTCCAAAATAGGTAATGTATTTTTATTACTGATAACTTTACCCGTGGTCTGAAGAAGATTAAGCAATGCTGAAGATGATACTACAAATTTCATGTTTCTATATTTTTTTAATTATTACCTTTTTTCCAATTTCAAATATAGCCCATTTTTTACAATATAACCAGTTTTTCAAGACACATTATTATCATCTTATTAACAAATTCACGATAATCGGTATCCATTTTTTTTGCAACTCTCTGTGCTATAACTGTACATATTGTAACGGCATCATGTCCCATCAGGGCAGACAATCCTGCGAGAGCAGACCCTTCCATTTCAAAATTGGTCACCCGTCTTCCATTGTAGCGGAAAAACTCTATCTTCGCATTTAATTCCGGATCAGCCGGAGAAATTCTCACATAACGACCCTGAGGTGCATAAAATCCGGGAGCTGAAACAGTTATACCTTCTATGACATCGTCTTTGAAAAGTGCTCTCAGTTTTTCTGAACAATCTATACAATAAGGTGCGGCCAATAAGGGACTCCAACCGGTATGTTTTGTAAACTCACGTTCCATATCGAGGTCACACACATCATTTCGCCCTTTATAAAAATTCAAAAGGCCGTCGAACCCTATCGATGTACGCGACAATAGAAAATCACCTATTTCTATATCCGGTTGCAAACCTCCGCATGTTCCCAACCGTACCAAAGTAAGATGCTTTTTTTGTTCTTTTTCCTGACGGGTATTGAAATCTATATTTACCAAAGCATCAAGTTCCGTTACCACAATGTCGATATTATCCGTACCGATACCTGTAGAGAGCACAGTTATCCTTGTTCCCCTGTAGTGTCCTGTCGCAGAGACAAATTCACGATTGGCACTTCTCGACTCTACACTATCGAAATGTGCAGCTACTTGTTCCACTCTTCCCGGATCACCTACAAGTATAATTTTATCAGCCACCTGTTCCGGACGCAAATGGAGGTGAAATACCGATCCGTCACTATTTATTACAAGTTCTGAAGCTTCTATTTTCCGCATAATCGAAATTATTTTGTATTATTACTATAAAAGTAATTATTTTGCACCAAATTTTTAAATAAGATGACATTAATTAAATCAATATCCGGAATCAGGGGTACAATCGGAGGCAATCCTGGAGATAATCTGACCCCCATAGACATAGTAAAATTCACATCGGCATATGCCAAATGGCTGAAAAATTCTACGGCAGACAAACAACTGAACGTAGTTATCGGCCGTGATGCACGTATATCGGGTGAAATGGTTTCATCGATAGTCGAAGGCACACTTTGCGGATGCGGCATAAATGTTATAAACATAGGCCTTGCCACAACCCCTACCGTAGAACTTGCAGTACGGGAAAAGAAAGCGAACGGAGGTATAATCCTCACTGCCAGTCACAATCCCAAGCAGTGGAACGCGTTGAAACTTTTAAATTCACGCGGTGAATTTTTGAGCGACAGCGACGGGAAACAGATTTTGTCTTTTGCAAACGAAGGGGTTGAAAATTTTCCAGATGTAGACAATATCGGACATGTTATCGAACGCAGCTCTTTCGATGACGAACATATAAAAAGCGTCCTCAACCTCAAACTGGTAGATGTTCCTGCCGTAAAAAATGCAAAACTCAAAGTTGTCGTGGACGCTGTAAACTCAGTGGGTGGAAAGGTAATACCCGAATTGCTGCGTGCAATGGGAGTTGAAGTTGTAGAACTATATTGTACTCCTAACGGACATTTTCCACATAATCCGGAACCACTGCCTGAAAATCTCACCGAAATATCAAAAGTGGTGGTAAAAGAGAAGGCTGACCTCGGTGTTGTTGTTGACCCGGATGTGGATCGTCTTGCATTGATTTGTGAAGACGGTACGATGTTCGGTGAAGAATATACACTTGTATCTGTAGCTGATTACGTTTTGTCACACACTAAAGGAACTACTGTTTCCAATTTAAGTTCTTCTCGTGCGCTCAAGGATATTACAGAAAAACATGGATGTAAATATTTTGCAGCCGCTGTGGGGGAAGTAAACGTCGTTGCCAAGATGAAAGAAGTTGGAGCTGTAATAGGTGGTGAAGGCAATGGCGGTGTAATCTATCCCGAAAGCCATTATGGCCGTGATGCACTTGTAGGAGTTGCGCTGTTCCTCACACATTTGGTCAAGAGTGGCAAGAAAGCATCCTCATTAAGAGCATCATACCCTGAATATTACATTTCAAAAAACAAAATAGCCCTTACACCTGAAATCAATGTAGATGAAGTTTTGAAAAAAATGAAGGAAAAATATTCATCCGAGCAGGTAAACGACATAGACGGTGTTAAAATAGATTTCCCTACAGAATGGGTACATCTTCGCAAATCCAACACGGAACCTATCATCCGCATATATAGTGAAAGCAGGGACAAAGCCTCAGCTGATGCTTTGGCTGAAAAGATAATCACAGACATCAAAACAATCTGCGGAATATAATACTCAGTCACCTGCAACATAATAGAAGGCCGATTGAAAAATTTTTCAACCGGCCTTCTTATTTATTACTTTATTCCAATCTAAATACGATATCGGAATCTTAAAAATATTCTTCTAAAATATTTCACCAATATTACTTCGAATTATCAATCAGAAATCAGACTAATGTATTCCCAACAATAATTTAGCCTGTGTGCGGGCTGCATCCGTCACATTGGAACCGCTAAGCATCTTGGCTATCTCTTCTATACGCTCATCTGTATCGAGTTTACGTATCATTGTAACCGTTCCTGCCGATGTATCCTCCTTATAAACAAAGAAATGAGTATCTCCTTTCGAGGCCACCTGAGGCAGATGCGTAATATTTATCACCTGTATGTCTCCAGCAAGGGTGCATATTATTTCACCCATTTTGTCGGCAATAGAACCTGAGACTCCCGTATCAATTTCATCGAAAATTATGGTCGGCAATTTAGAATGCCCAGCTAAAAGCGATTTCAAAGCAAGCATCAGCCGTGACATTTCACCACCCGAAGCAACCTTTTCTATCGGTTGCAGTGGCATATTCTTATTGGCCGTAAACATAAACCTTACCACATCAGCACCATCAGGTTGCAAACCAACAGACGGAATAACTTCAACCTTTAACTGAGACGATGGCATACCCAACTTAGATAAAACCTCAACTACATATCGTTCAACCTTTTCTGCCGCTATTTTACGTACATCTGTTATCTGAGAAGCCAACTTGACTGCCTTTTCCTGCAACTCTCCTATCAAAACCGTCAAACGTTCTATTTCTTCATCATATCCATTTATACATTTGAGTTGCTCCTCATATTTATGCTGCAATTCCAACAGTTCGGCAACGGAAGATACCTTATGTTTCTGTTGAAGTGAATATATGGCATCCAAACGCTCTCTGACACTTTCCAAACGATCATTGTCAGCTTCTATTCGGTCTCCGTTAGATGCCATTTCAGAATATAAATCCTTTAATTCCAGCAATACGGAACGCAAACGCTGGGCATACTCTCCCGCCACCGGAAAAACATTCTGCAAGCGTCCTATGGAAAGTTCCATATTTTTTAATAAAGTAAGAATACTGCGTTCATCATCGCCTCCGAGAACATCCGCACTATACAATAAATTCTCTTTTATTTCAGAGGCATGTGTAAGTTCTTTAAGATATGTTTCCAATTCTTCCTGCTCTCCATCAGCAAGATTCATGGAATGCAACTGTTTCAACTGGTATGTCACATATTCAACATCCTTACTTGCCGATGCAGCCAATTCTTTCAAGCGTGCAAGCTCTCTTTCCTGTATCTTCAATTCTGAATATACCTTTGCGTAATCATCCAATAAATTACCGTCATCGGCAACACTGTCCACGCTTTTTATCTGGAAACGACTGTCTCCCAACAATAATGTCTGATGCTGGGAATGTATGTCTATAAGTTTTCCACCTATTTCACGCAAAGCAGTTAGTTGTACCGGAATATCGTTGACATAAGCACGACTTTTACCCGATGTGGATATTACTCTGCGAATAATGGTAACAGGCTCGTAATCTATATCAGCCTCTTCAAAAAGAGGTTCAAGACCATACCCCGCAATATCGAACTCTCCTTCTACCACACAATTACGCCCAGGATCTTTGGCTACGGCACTATCGCTTCGACTTCCTAAGATAAGAGATAAAGCTCCCAACAAAATAGATTTACCGGCACCGGTCTCACCCGTAATGATATTCAATCCGGATGCAAACTCTATGTCCAACTTATCTATCAGGGCATAATTTTCAACCGAAAGCCGCCTAAGCATAACTCTATCAATCTTTATTTATCAATGTTTCCATCTCGTTAATTATATCCTCTGCAACCTTTGCCTTACTTTCCAAAGGATATACGCTCTTGGCACCGTCTCGGAAAATTACCGTGACTTTGTTTGTGTCGACACCAAATCCTGCGCCTTTATCTTTCAACGAATTGAGCACTATCATATCGAGATTTTTCTTTTCGAGTTTACCCATAGCATTTTTTTCACCGTCTCCGGTTTCGAGAGCAAATCCGACAAGTATCTTGTCACCCTTAACCTCTCCCAATGCAGCTGCTATATCATGTGTAGGTTTAAGCTCCAATTGCATCGGCTCATCGCCACTTTTAATCTTTTCAGATGCAACGTCAACTGGTGTATAATCAGCAACAGCTGCACACATAATCGCCCCGTCACACGATTCGAAAACCGTCGTTGCTGCCTGATACATCTCTTCGGCCGTAGTCACATTCACAATATGAACTCCCTGGGGAGGTGTAAGCGTTGTCGGTCCGCTGACCAATATAACATAAGCGCCACGGTCAACAAGTTCCTGGGCTATGGCATACCCCATTTTACCGGTAGAATGATTCGATATAAACCTGACAGGATCTATTGCCTCAACTGTCGGCCCGGCTGTAACCATATAACGTTTCCCGTAAAGGCTCTTGGTCTTTTTAAAATATGCATCCAGTTCTGCAACAATCAATTCCGGCTCTTCCATACGTCCTTTACCCGACAAACCGCTGGCCAGCTCACCTTCGACAGGTTCGATCACCCGATTACCATAACTTTTTAACGTTTCCAGATTGTATTGTGTCGCAGGATGAGCATACATATCCAAATCCATAGCTGGAGCGACGAAAACAGGACAACGTGCAGACAAATATGTAGTCAACAACAAATTGTCTGCAACTCCCGTAGCCATTTTAGCAATGGTATTTGCCGACGCAGGTGCTATAATATAGCAATCTGCCCATTCGCCTAATGCAACATGACTGTTCCATTCTCCATTTTCAGGATTAAAAAAATCTACCAAAACCGGATTTTTACTCAGTGTTGCAAATGTCAAAGGTGACACGAATTTTTTAGCTGTCTCGGTCATAAGTACTTTGACTTCAGCACCCTCTTTAATAAGCAATCTGACAAGTATAGCAGCTTTATAAGCTGCTATACTCCCGGTAATTCCGACAATTATCTTTTTACCTTCAAACATGATTTCTCAAAATATGTATCATGGCTTGCACCTAATTGATGCACGCCTCGTTTTTACTCTTCTGTCTGTTCAGGCTGGGAAGGTTCACTTTCTCTGAAATAAACACCTCCGTCAATAAACTCTTCAGTCGCAATTATGGTCGGCTTGGGAAGGCGTTCATAATAACGAGATATTTCTATCTGTTCACGGTTTTCAAAAGTCTCTTCCAGAGAATCGTTCGCACTGGAAAAATCAGCAAGCTTGCGTGTCAATTCCTGCTTGATATCGGTAGCGATCTGGTTAGCCCTTTTACTTATTATAACTACTGATTCGTAAATGTTTCCTGTAGACGCATCAAGGTCTGTCAATTTACGCGTAACAGTATTGTTTGGAATGTTACTCTTCTTTATTTCCATCTTCTTGCTCAGATTTATTCTCAGTTGTATTTTCAGTTGTATTTGTATTATATTTTGCCAAATAATTTTTCGCTTCCTCCTGCATGCGGTCCAACTCTTTTCGATATTGACTGTCAGGATAGTCTGCTATAAAGGAATAATAAGCATCCTGAAGATCCATATATCGCTGGCGTTGCATACTCTCTATACTTTTCGAGGCATACTCGTAATTGGCACAAACCAATAAGTACATAATTTCTTCCCTGTGATTCGATTCGGGATATGCATCAAGGGCATTTCGCAGAGCTATCTTCGCAGCATTATAATATCCTATGTCATAATACAATTTGGCACTCGCAAGAGATTTATCATACAATTTTTGCATCAATTCTTTCACATTCTCCTGCAAAGCTTCTTTCTTTACACTGTTAGGATAACGCTCCAAATATTCGTTTATAACCCTGATAGCCTCTGTCGAAGCACTTTGATCTCTTTCAACCATAGGAGTCAAAAAATAGTGGCTCTTGGCATACATATATTCAACCTCTTCAATGAACGGCGAACCGGGATAATTTTTTCTAAATTCATCGAACACTACGATACTGTTATTAAAATCACCCTGCTTATAATAACTGCTTCCCCAATAATAATACAACGTATCGACCGCAAGTTGTCCTTCGTAATAAGCTACTATATTCTCCATCAACATAGAGGTCTTGCTGTATTTTCCCTCATCATAATACTCGATGGCTTTTTTAAACTGCAATTTGTAATCTTCACTTTTTAGCAATCTTGCAAATCCACTGCATGACACGGCAAATGCAGCAACTGCCAAAAACAAAAATCTGCTGATACTCAATCTCATTTTACATTTTAGTTTAATATGCCATCCTCTCTACTTAATTACAGACTCGGCAAAGTTATGTATTTTTAACGAGTTGAAAAAAAATATATTGTTTTTTTTAATGTATAAATAAAAGATATAAATTTGCATGATAAAACACGCTTAAACATTACTAAAAAATAAAATCGTGGATATTTTTGAAAGAATAGAGAAAAATGCCGGTGGTCCTATCGGCATGTACCAAAAGTTTAGCCATGGCTACTTTTCATTCCCAAAACTTGAAGGAGAAATAGGTCCCCGTATGAAATTCCGGGGTAAAGAGGTGCTCAATTGGAGTCTCAATAACTACCTGGGACTTGCGAACCATCCCGAAGTACGTGAAGCCGACGCAAAAGGCGCAGCTGAATTCGGTATGGCTGCCCCAATGGGAGCACGTATGATGAGCGGACAAACCAAATATCATGAAGAACTCGAACGTCAATTAGCCGAATTCGTCGGAAAAGAAGATGCATTCCTGCTCAATTACGGTTACCAGGGTATGTTATCAATCATAGACTGCCTTTTAAGCCGTAACGATGCTGTGGTTTATGACGCAGAAGCTCATGCTTGTATTATCGACGGTTTGCGTTTACACACGGGAAAACGTTTTGTGTATGCGCACAATGATATGGAAAGTTTCCACAAACAGCTTGATCATGCAAGTAAAGTAGTAGCTGAAACAAAAGGTGGTATTTTGGTTATTACCGAAGGTGTATTCGGCATGAAAGGCGACCTTGGCAAACTTGACGAAATTGTTAAATTCAAAAAAGATTACAATTTCCGTCTGCTTGTAGACGATGCACACGGTTTTGGAACAATGGGTCCTGGAGGTAAAGGTACAGCTGCACATTTCGGGGTGACAGATCAGGTCGATGTATTGTTCAATACATTTGCAAAATCCATGGCCGGTATCGGAGCATTCGTATCATCACACAAATATATTATCGACTATTTACGCTACAACATGCGTTCTCAAACTTATGCGAAATCTCTGCCTATGCCAATGGTTATGGGAGCATTCAAACGTCTTGAACTTATCAAAAAACACCCTGAATACCAAGAAAAACTGTGGACTATAACCAATGCTTTACAAAAAGGGTTCCGTGACCGCGGTTTCGACATAGGAGGAACATTGTCTCCTGTAACACCTGTTTACATGAAAGGGGATATACCGGAAGCTACAAACCTTGTAGTAGACCTTCGTGAAAACCACAATCTGTTCTGTTCAATGGTAGTATATCCGGTAATTCCGAAAGGAGAATTGATTCTGCGTATTATCCCTACAGCAGCACACACATTAGAAGATGTAGAATACACGCTCAACTGTTTCGATTCAATACGTGGCAAGCTTCTCGCCGGAGAATACAAAAAACCGATGCCAAATATGGCTGACAAATAAAATTTGAAATCGATACTTATCATTCATAAAAGCTGCCTAAACAAACAGGCAGCTTTTTATTAATGTAACCAAATAGAAACATTCGGACAAAATATGTGTCAACACATTATAAACCTTCAAAACGGCTTAGCAAGAAATCCTGCCACAAGACTTAAAAGCGCAGCATCTTTTCAACTCGACAACGGAGAACATATCGCCATCGTAGGTCCAAACGGTGCCGGGAAAAGCATGTTGATAGAGATGCTTACCGGGAAATATCCTCTAATAAAGGGGTCAATAGAATACGATTTTGCACCCGGACACTCAAATGCTCCGTATGAAAATATAAAATATATCACCTTTCGCGATTCTTACGGCACGGCAGATGCCAATTATTATCACCAACAACGATGGAACAGTCAAGACCAATATGATATTCCTATCGTAAGTGAAAGTTTGGGAGATATAGAAAACGTACAATTACGAGATGAGCTGTTCGAATTGTTCGGCATGGAACCGCTATTGGATAAAAAACTGATATATCTGTCGAACGGTGAAATGCGCAAATTTCAACTTATAAAAACACTCATAACAAATCCACGTGTTTTAATCATTGACAATCCTTTTATAGGATTGGACGCACGGACGAGAGAGCTGCTCGGTGTTCTACTAAAAGACATATCTCAGAGGAGTGCATTGCAAATAATTCTTGTAGTATCACGGATAGAAGACATATCCGAATTCATCACCCATGTAGTACCGGTAAATGATATGGTGTGTGGAGAAAAAGTCACTCGCAAAGAATTTTTCGACACATATAAAACCCCTGTTACGACAGACATCAAATCGGCATTTGAGGCAGAGGTAAAGAGAAAAATGGATGAAATACCTGACCATGGAAATAGTATCGAATCTGATATGATGGTGAAACTTAACAATGTGTCGATAAAGTATGGCAACCGTACCATATTAAAAGGTCTCGACTGGACAGTTATGAAAGGCGAAAAATGGGCTCTTTCAGGAGAAAACGGAGCAGGTAAATCTACCTTATTGAGTATCATTTGTGCCGACAATCCACAATCATATGCCTGCGACATATCTCTGTTCGGGAGAAAACGTGGCACGGGCGAAAGCATCTGGGACATAAAAAAACATATAGGTTATGTATCACCCGAAATGCACCGCAGTTATACGACAAACAATTCTGCTTTGGAAATTGTTGCAAGCGGATTGTTGGATACCATAGGTTTATATGTCAAACCAAAACCGGAACAGATAGCAATAAGTGAATCATGGATGGATATTTTCGGTATATCCGACTTAAAAGATCGTCCGATGAATCAACTTTCGAGTGGCGAGCAAAGGTTGATATTGGTTGCAAGAGCTTTTGTAAAAGATCCTGAACTGCTTATACTTGATGAACCGTTACACGGACTTGATGCTAAAAACCGTGCAAAAGTTAAAACTATTATCGAATGTTTTTGCCAACGCAGGGACAAAACCCTGATAATGGTAACACATTACGAAGAAGAACTGCCTGAATCTATCACAAACCGACTGTTTTTAAAACGAAACATATAAATAGCCTATCCAAAATCAGACGGTATTCTTATTGATTTTGTTTGTATAAACCACGTACTTGAAATTAGATTTCAGAGACAAATACCACAAATATCAACCGCATTTGTCGGGCAAACATCTGAAAATTTTCTAGATGAATGTAAAAATATAAATAATTCTGTGTGGCCTTTCAAACTAAAAATAAATAAAAGGCCACACAGAATTATTCTTTTTAATCCTTTAATCTTAAAAACAGCCAATTAACAAGCCTTAAGGCTCATATCAAGACTTTTGATCTGGTGTGTAAGCGCTCCGACAGAAATTATATCAACTCCGCATTCGGCATATTCCCGCATGTTTTTAAGCGTTATACCTCCTGATGATTCTATTTCAGCACGGCCGTCAATCAATGCTACGGCCTCACGCGTAAGTTCAGGGGTGAAGTTATCCAACATTATACGGTCGACTCCTCCAGCACGAAAAACTTCATTTATATCATCCAAATTCCGTACTTCAACCTCTATTTTCAAATCCTTACCCTTATCTTTAAGATATTTATGCACTTTCATTATTGCATTATATACACCACCTGCAAAATCAATATGATTATCTTTAAGCAATATCATATCGAACAATCCCATTCTATGATTTTCTCCACCTCCGATTTTCACAGCCATCTTGTCCAGCACACGCATTCCAGGTGTAGTTTTACGAGTATCGAAAACCTTTGTTTTTAACCCTTCGAGTTCCTTGACATATACAGCCGTCTGAGTTGCAACCCCACTCATCCGTTGCATAACATTCAACAATATACGTTCGGCCTGAAGCAGAGATATCAACCTGCCTTCAACATAAAATGCTATATCTCCCGGTTTGACATGCGAACCGTCATCCAACAGTTTTTCAAACTTTACATCCGGATCAAGTCGCCGAAGTATCATTTCTGCTACCTCCACTCCCGCTAAAATACCTTCCTGTTTAATCAAAAGTTTCATGCGACCACGTTCATCATGAGGTATACTCGCAAGCGATGTATGGTCTCCATCTCCTATATCCTCCTTAATAGCCAATTCGATAAGATCGTTCACATAAGGTACATATTCTTGTTTCATATCAATGCTTTTAATATAAATTACGTTCATTTTGTCACAAAACTACAAAATTCAGCCAATATCGATAGACATCTTCTTAAAAATTTTTAACTTTGCAGAATAATTTAGTGTAAGAAGAAATGAAACCTTTAAGAAGCAGTACATCAACAGGTGGTAGGCGAATGGCAGGGGCCAGAAGCCTATGGCGTGCAAACGGAATGAAAGATGAACAAATGGGTAAACCTATTATCGCAATAGTCAACTCTTTCACACAATTTGTCCCGGGGCACGTCCATCTGCATGAAATAGGGCAGCAAATCAAACAGTGGATAGAAGAAGAAGGTTGTTTCGCTGCCGAATTCAATACCATTGCAATAGATGACGGTATCGCAATGGGACATGACGGGATGCTTTATTCACTTCCTTCACGCGACCTTATAGCCGACAGTATAGAATATATGTGCAATGCACATAAAGCCGATGCCATGATCTGCATATCTAACTGTGATAAAATCACTCCAGGTATGCTTATGGCTGCCATGAGACTAAATATCCCTGCTGTATTCGTATCTGGGGGTCCGATGGAAGCGGGCAAACTGGGCGATAAAGAATATGACCTTATCGACGTAATGGTTAAAGGTGCCGATGAATCATATCCCGACGAAGAACTGGCAAAACTGGAACGAGTGGCTTGTCCTACATGCGGTTCATGTTCAGGTATGTTCACGGCAAACTCAATGAACTGCCTTACGGAAGCATTGGGATTGTCCCTGCCGGGTAACGGAACAATTCTCGCTACCCATGCTTTACGTACCGAACTATTCAAAAAAGCTGCAAAGCTGATTGTAAAAAATGCTAACGAATACTATTTCAACGACAACGAAAAGGTATTACCTCGCTCGATAGCAACGCGTGCAGCATTCCTCAACGCAATGTCGATGGATATCGCAATGGGTGGTTCATCGAACACCGTCCTGCATCTATTGGCCGTGGCTCAGGAAGCAGGCGTAGATTTTACCATGAGCGATATTGACAAACTTTCCCGTAAAATTCCTGTAATTTCAAAAGTGGCTCCTAACTCACATTTTCATATTCAGGATGTCAACCGTGCAGGAGGGATTCTCTCCATCATGGGTGAATTAAACCGTGGAGGTCTTCTCGACACATCGACTTTCCGTGTCGACTACCCGTCGCTGAAAGAAGCTATCGAAGAAAACGATATTTTGAGTCCCAAAGTAACTCCAGAAGCTCTGCAAAGAGCATTGGCTGCTCCGGGAGGTAAATTCAATATCAAATTGGGTTCTCAGAACTCAACATATAAAGAAACAGATACAGATCGTGCAAACGGATGTATCCGAGATCTGAACCATCCATATCTGAAAGATGGAGGATTGGCTGTATTGTTCGGGAATATCGCTCAAAACGGATGTATAATCAAAACGGCAGGTGTAGATCCTTCACTCATGCATTTCGAAGGTACAGCCCGCGTATTTGAATCGCAAGAAGCTGCCAGCGCAGGCATCCTGGGAGGAAAAGTCAACGCCGGCGATGTAGTGGTTATACGTTATGAAGGTCCTAAAGGAGGTCCCGGCATGCAGGAAATGCTCTACCCCACTTCATATTTGAAAAGTGTGAAATTGGATAAAGCATGCGCCTTGATAACTGACGGACGTTTCTCTGGAGGTACTTCAGGCCTATCGATAGGCCACATATCACCTGAAGCCGCAGCAGGAGGAAATATAGCTCTTATTAAAGACGGAGATAAAATAGTTATAGATATACCATCGCGCAGTATTAATGTTAGTGTTAGCGCCGATGAACTTGACCAGCGTAGAAAATTGATGGCTGAATTCGTACCCGTGGGACGTGATCGAGTCGTCAGCAAGGCCCTTAAGGCTTACGCTGCCATGGTCAGTTCAGCCGACAAGGGCGGAACAAGGCAAATTTAACAAACACTATTATTATTAACTGAAATTTACGTCGCAGATATGTCTAACAAACAAAGAATAAAAGGAGCCGAGGCAGTGCTCTTATCAATTATGGCAGAAGGAACCGATACTATTTTCGGTTATCCCGGAGGGCAGGTTATTCCCATATACGATCATTTATATAACCATCGCCACGAGTTGAATCATATACTTACCCGCCACGAACAGGGAGCGGTACACGCAGCTCAGGGTTATGCCCGTGTAACAGGTAAGGTAGGTGTTTGTATCGCCACTTCTGGTCCGGGTGCAACTAATCTCGTTACCGGTATCGCCGATGCCATGCTTGACTCTACACCTATAATATGTATTACAGGACAGGTTCCATCCTCCCTGCTTGGAACTGACGCATTTCAGGAAGCAGATATAATAAGCGTTACCATGCCTATATCAAAATGGAATTTCCAGGTAACGAAAGCTTCTGAAATACCCCAGGCAATAGCTAAAGCATATTATATAGCTCGCACAGGACGTCCTGGCCCGGTAGTTATAGATATTACAAAAAACGCTCAGGTAGAGGAATTCGATTATGCTTACAAACCATGTATATATCTTCGCAGTTATAATCCTAAACCTGAACTTGATAAAACAGCAATAGCTAAAGCTGTTGAACTCATAAATGCATCTGAGAAACCGCTTATACTTGCAGGTCAAGGTGTAAAATTGGCAGGTGCTGAAAATGCTTTGATAGAGTTTGCTGAAGCAGCAAACATACCGGTAGCTCAGACACTGATGGGAATATCCGCTATCCCGAACAATCATCCTATGTTTATAGGTAATCTAGGTATGCACGGAAATCTCAGTGCAAATGCCATGACTCAGGAAAGCGATCTTATAATTGCCGTAGGTATGCGTTTCAGCGACCGAGTAACAGGAGATATCAAAGATTATGCACCGAAAGCTAAAATAATACATATAGATATAGATGTTGCCGAATTAGGCAAAAACATCCCTGTTGAGTTACCTATACATGCAGATGCAAAAGATGCTCTCGAAGCATTGAAAACAGGAATTAAACATAAAGATCGTCAAGAGTGGTTCGATTTCGCAAAACCGTATAAAAAACAAGAATACGAAGAGATTGTAAAACCTAGCATAAACGGAGATTGTATCACTATGACTGATGTTATACGTACATTGGCCGAAGTTGAAAAAGGAGATGCAATTATCGTTACCGATGTTGGACAAAATCAGATGTTCAGTGCAAGATATTCCAAATTCAACTCTACACGCAGTTTTATAACATCTGGTGGTTTGGGAACTATGGGATTTGGATTACCTGCCGCTATGGGTGCAAAATTGGGTGCTCCCGAAAAAGAAGTAGTTGCCATCATGGGTGATGGAGGATTCCAGATGACAATGCAAGAATTAGGCACCATCATGCAGAACAATATAGGTTTAAAAATGATCGTTCTGACCAACAATTACCTCGGAATGGTACGTCAATGGCAACAACTGTTTTTCGATAAACGTTATTCGTTTACTGAAATAGACAATCCTGATTTCACTATGATTGCAAAAGCATATGGCGTGGAAGCTGAAAAGGTATATGACCCCAAAGAACTAGAAGCTGCTATAAAACGCATGGCTGATGCAAAAGGTTCATATTTCCTTGAAATAATCGTGAAAAAAGAGGAAAACGTATTCCCTATGGTTCCTGCAGGAGCTTCATTGTCAAACATCATTTGTAAAGAGTAAACGCCATGATCAAAGAATATATAGTAATTGCATTCACGGAGAACCAAATCGGGGTTTTAAACCGTATAACGGCTTCATATCTCCGTAGAAAAATAAATATCGAAAGTCTTAAGGTTTCAGAATCTTCGATCAAGGGTATCAGTATGTTCGTCATATCGGCATTTACGACCGATGAAGTTATTGACAAACTGGTAAAACAACTGCGAAATATAATAGATGTTATTCAGGTAGAATATTACTCTAGCGAGGAATTGATTACACAGGAAATAGCACTATACAAGATATCTTCAAAAATATACAAAGAAAACGGCACAGTTGATATGATAATCAGAACATGGAATGCTCGTATAATCGAGATGAATCCTTCGTATGTGGTTGTCGAAAAAACAGGCACAAGAGAAGATATCGAAGCAATGAAAAACGAACTTGAAAGTAAAGGCTTATTAACCGAATTCACACGTTCAGGAAGCGTTGTTCTGCACAGAGATGCTCCTGATCCGAATTTAGCTGACAAATTTTAACAAAAAGACTATTAAACTTTAACAATAACATACTTTAAAACACGAGTAAGATGGCAAAAATGAATTTTGGAGGAGTTATCGAAAACGTGGTTACACGTGAAGAGTTCCCCCTGAGCAAAGCTCTCGAAACATTGAAAGGTGAAACTATTGCCGTAATCGGTTATGGCGTACAAGGACCGGGACAGGCTCTTAATCTGAAAGACAACGGATTCAACGTTATCGTAGGACAGAGAAAAAATTCTAAAACTTGGGACAAAGCTATTGCTGACGGTTGGGTTCCTGGTGAAACTTTGTTCGAAATTGAAGAAGCTTGCCAAAAAGGTACTATTATACAATATCTCCTTTCTGACGCAGCTCAGATAAAAATGTGGGATACTGTAAAAAAACACCTTACAGCTGGTAAAACATTATATTTCTCACACGGTTTCGGTATCACTTATAAAGAACGTACAGGTATCATTCCTCCTGCAGACGTTGACGTTATAATGATTGCTCCTAAAGGTTCTGGTACATCTTTGCGCCGTCTGTTCCTTGAAGGACGTGGTTTGAACTCAAGTTATGCCGTATTCCAGGATGCTTCAGGAAAAGCTATGGATAAAGTTATTGCTCTCGGTATCGGTATAGGTTCAGGCTACCTGTTTGAAACCGATTTCAAACGCGAAGTTTATTCTGACCTCACTGGTGAACGTGGTACTTTGATGGGTGCAATCCAAGGTATTTTTGCTGCCCAATATCAGGTTTTGCGTGAAAACGGACATACTCCTTCTGAAGCATTCAATGAAACTATCGAAGAACTTACACAAAGCCTTATGCCATTGGTTGCAGAAAACGGTATGGATTGGATGTACGCTAACTGCTCTACTACTGCTCAACGTGGTGCTTTGGACTGGTGGAAACCTTTCCGTGACGCTACTTTGCCGGTATTCAAGAAACTTTATTCTGAAGTTGCTTCCGGAAATGAAGCTCAACGTTCTATAGATTCAAACAGCAAACCAGATTACCGCGAAAAACTTGATGCAGAACTTAAAGATCTGCGTGAAAGTGAAATGTGGCAAACTGGTGCTACTGTCCGCAGTTTGCGTCCAGAACGTCAGAAATAATAATTATAATACAATACTAAAAAACTTCTATGCTTATCGCATAGAAGTTTTTTTATGGCCTTATCCGGAACATTTTACACCGGACAAATAGATATTTATCTTGTAACGACAGATCTATTTCGCAACATTTTTTTCGACTTCAATTTATAACGCAGAAGTCTCAAATCATACATAATCGACGAATAAGGCTTGTACATTTCTTCTGCAAAATCGAGATATTCAAACATGCCTTTTTTCAGCACATTCTTATAAAACTTATACGCAGTATATCGTTCCGTACGCAATAAACGTGAAGGTGAGATCGGAATTGATGACATAGGTAGCTTATCACCCCATTTGTCCTGAAATAATTTGGTATAATAATACCATTCCGCATTATGACTTCCCTCAGACATGTGTTCGACCAATATGGAATGACAAATATAATTTTTATAATATTGCGATATATTGACCGTAAAATCCAAATCATAAAGATGAAATCTGTCAAAAAGAAGTTCATCGAAAGGGTGTTCCCGCCACACCTTTTTAGGAACAATGATACAAAGACCGTCAATCTGTACAACACGTGAAAAATCGGAGATTCCAGCCCTTTTAGTATACATTTTGATAACATCTCCTGAACGACCGTTCGAATGCTGCATCAAGCTGCCCATTTCGAATTCCGGATCACATCCTACCGGGGATGGTGATTTAGTCTTAATCTGAGAACCTAAAAAGCCGACAACTCCAGCATCGGGATTTTCTCCATAAAAATCTACAATTTTCTTTCCCCAATCCGGAGTTTTAAAATAAAGATCTTCATGTAAATAACATATTATATCATTGGTAGCTCTTTCTGAATAATGGTTATAAACCTTGCATAAACCCCAGTTGACAGTTCTATTATCATGGACAAAAATCTCTGGCTCGAATCCGCATGTCGAATTTATATTTTCAACAACTTTTTTTTGCCGTTCAGGATCGACAGAACATATTACAAATGAGATCATACTATTAAAATTATTACTGCAAATGCCTAAAAATTATTATTAGACCCAAATTAGCTCTATTTCCATGAAGGATTATAATAGTGCAAACTATGTGTATTTTCCGTAATATTAAGGCCCGTACGGTAAGAATATGCGTTAAAATAATCTTTCGGGAAAATATGGAATCCCTGATACTCCTGATGAGTGAAACAATTACTTAAATCGACCCCATGTTTTTTCATTATTCTCGACAACAAAATGGTTATAGGGGTCCTGTTTAAACGTCCGTTCCAACGTATAAATGATTTTTTTTCATAATATGCCATCAACTCTTTCACCCAATATGTATGTGCCGACGCACCTACCGTACCGAAATGTAATATTTCATCTTCCTCAAATCCGATAAAAGAGTCATACTTGAGAAATTCATCCAGATTCTTCAACACCTCTACATCCGTATCCAGATATATCCCTCCGTACTGTTCAAGTGCACACAATCTGGCATAATCGGCAACAAAAGCAAACTTACGCTTTTCATAAGCCTGACGTGTAAATTTTATCGAATTAATATCGAAATTATCTTCATTCCAAAGTTTAAACTCATAATCGGGAAGAAAGCGTTTCCAACTTTCCATACATTTACGGTCGCATTCAGGCATCTCGCCATGTCCGAACCAACAATAGTGTACTATCTTAGGAATCATGCTCCCAAAGTTTTGAAATAGTTACAAACTTATATACGGCATCGAGCATAGCATTCACATAACCTGCCTTACCATCTCGAAATCCTCCTTTTAATATATACATGCGCACGAAACGATGGGTTGCCTTGAAAAAGGCTCCCAAAATCGTATAACTTTGTCCGATACGCCTTACGACCTCTTTATTAGTATAGTTATTCAGTTTGGCAATACGTTGTTCAATGGTTTCATTAGCCAAATGTTCAAAAGCAAGCTCTTTTCTCCTACGCGGAATTTTGGTAACAAGACCGTCAATTTTAGCCGTAGCATGGATTGTTGAAGGCCAATAAGTTTTTGATTTACGTACCAAACGCAATATATAATCGGGATAAGCTCCATGCATGAAACGACCCATAAAATAGTTCTTTCTCGGAATAAAAAGCCCGCTGAAACGTTCTCCGTCTGGAGAACTCACAAATGCATAAAGGTACTCTCTCAATTCGACTGGCACCACCTCATCTGAATCGACAACCAGCACCCATTCATTCGAAGCCTGCGAAATGGCATAATTACGGGCCGGCTCGACAATCCCCGATCGTTCATAATATACGATTTTGGCCCCATATTCAGAAGCTATTGCAATAGTCGAATCGGTACTATGCATATCGCATACCACTATCTCATCAAAACGGGAAACTGATGCCAATGTAGTCCGTAAATATTGTTCCGAATTAAATGTATTTATTACTACAGAAATTTTCATTATTACTATTACTATTTTGAAAGTACCCTGCGTAAATGAGAACGAAGTTGTACCGGGGTTAAATCCTGACGGACATGTCCTTTCCTTGCAATAGAAATAGTACCTCTCTCTTCGGAAACAACAATAATCAGTGCATCCGTAGCTTCGGACATACCTAATGCTGCTCTATGCCTCATCCCGAATTCCAAAGGCACCTCTTTTTCTGTCGAAGGAAGCACACATTTGGCTGCCTTGATACGTTCATTTACTATAACACTCGCCCCATCATGCAAAGGTGAATTTTTAAAAAATATGGATTTTATCAACGGTGCTGAAATAACTGCATCTATACGTTCTCCTCTTTCTATGATAGGAGTAAGATTAACACTTCGTGCTATTACGATAAGTGCTCCTGTTTTTGTTTCGGCCATATCGCGACATGCATCGGTAACAGGATCAATCCACTCCAATCCTATATCACTTGAGTGTCCGGATTTAAACAAGCGACCTAAAAATGTTTTTCGACCTTGAGAATATCGTGTACCTAAGACAAGTAAAAACCTTCGTATTTCCTGCTGGAATACTACAATCAAGGCAATAACTCCTACCCCTATTACCTGACCGAGAATCATACTCAACAATTCCATATTAAGGATTTTTACCAATATCCAAATAATATAGAATATAATTATCCCTATAACTATACGCAACGCATTGGTACCTTTAATCACCCTATATAATTGAAACAATATCAGAGCAACTACAATAATATCAATGATGTCGATTATTTTTACTGTTATAAAGCCCATATATCAAACTCTTATCAGACAAAAATAATAAAAAAACGGCAATTGCTATAAACAATTGCCGTCATTAATTCATGGGTATAAAACCCTATCCATTTTACTTTTTATCAACATTCTTTTTCATCAAATCGTATGCAATTGGAGTTGCTGTAAATATTGTTGAGAAAGTTCCTATAATAATACCGAACATCAATGCAAAGATAAATCCACGGATAACTTCGCCACCGAACAGGAATATAGCAAGCAATGTTACTAATGTTGTACCCGAAGTATTGATGGTTCGAGACAATGTACTATTGATAGCGTTATTAATATTATCCTTGATACTACGTTTAGGATAAAGTGTCTGGTATTCACGAATACGGTCGAAAATAACCACATTATCATTGATAGAGTAACCGATAATAGTCAGAACGGCTGCTATGAATGATTGGTCTACTTCCATGCTGAACGGGAGTAAATTGTGAAACACTGAGAATAGACCCACTGTTAAGAATGCATCGTGTGCAAGTGCTACAACACTACCAACGCCCCATTGCCATTTTTTGAATCGCATAATTATATAAAGACCTATCGCGAACAAACTAAAGAATACGGCAATGAATGAATTTCTTGTAATATCGTGAGCTACACTCGGCCCTACTTTATCAGCAGAAATAATACCGTTAGGATTAGTTGCTGTTGTAGTAAATTCCTCAAAAGTAACAGGTGTTTTATAAAGAGGACTCAACGATTTATAAAGCAATTCTTCAACTTCTGCGGTTGCATCATCACTCTGGTCATCAAACTTGAACTGAGTCACAATACGCATCTGCATTCTATCTTCAGTACCATACTGTTTTACTTCAAAACTCTTGGTTGTTTCATCACCTTCTGCATCAGCAAATCCTTCCTGTAATGCTTCACGAACCTGATTAGCCGTAACTTTCTGGTCAAAACGTACTACAAATGCACGACCACCAGAGAAGTCAACACCATAATTAAGTCCCCTCGTTGCAAATGAAATTATTGATACAACAACCAATATTATGGAAACTGCATAAGAATATTTACGTATATCTATAAAGTTTACTTTGGTATTCTGCAAGAAATTCTTGGTAATATCAGTAGCGAATTTGATATTCTTACCTTTTGACAGCATAGCTGTAAATATCAATCTCGTTATAAATATAGCACAGAACAAAGATGTCAAAATACCAATAATCAAAGTAGTTGCAAAACCTTGAACAGGACCTGTACCGAACATAAAGAGTACAATACCTGTAATAAGTGTAGTAACGTTAGAGTCTATAATGGCAGACATCGCATTTTTATAACCTTCAGCAACTGCCAGACTCAATCCCTTACCTGCCCTCAACTCTTCCTTGACACGTTCATATATAATCACATTGGCATCCACCGCCATACCCATAGTCAAGACGATACCGGCAATACCAGGAAGTGTTAACACTGCTCCGAAAGAAGCAAGCACCCCAAATAGGAAGAACAAGTTGACAACAAGAGCAATACTTGCAACCACACCTGCAGTACTATAAAAGAATATCATGTAAATAAGTACGAGCACGAATGCCAATACAAATGAGCTCATACTTGCATTAATAGATTCCTGACCCAAAGATGGACCTACCACAGCGAACTGAATAATACGTGCAGGGGCAGGAAGTTTACCCGATTTCAGCACATTCGCAAGGTCGGTTGCTTCTTGTATCGTAAAGTTTCCTGTAATTGAAGAACGGCCTCCGGTAATTTCATTCTGAACTCGCGGTGCAGAATATACATAACCATCGAGTACAATAGCAATACACTGTCCGACATTATCAGCTGTAAGCCTTGCCCATTCACGAGCCCCTGTGGCATTCATTGTCATAGATACTTCTGCAGCTGCACCTCCCTGCTGAGAATATTCTTCACGTGCATCGACCACTACTCCTCCATCCAATGGAGCCGTACCCTTAGGAGTATTAGCCTTAATTGCATACAATTCAAATATTGTTTCTGCTTTATCAATCGGTTTAACGCCCCATAGCAATCTCAAATCACGTGGAAGCAATGCCTTGACTTGTGGCATTTTCAAATATGCATTAACCGCAGCTGTATCGAATGAAAGAGCATGTCCTACAACAGGGCCGCCATAAGGCATTCCTGTTTGAGGATCTAAGACAGGATTAAGTTTGGTAAACAAAGGATTCAAGGATTCATCTACAGTATTTGCACCGGTATTTCCTCTGAGTGAATCTATCTGGTTCAATAATGCAATAGCTTCCTTTTCTTTATCGCTCTGTGTAGTATCGGCTACGGCTTCGACAACCGTACTATCTGTTTTCTGCTGATCAACATTTGCAATTTCACCAGCTTCGATAAGTTGACGTACTACGTCATTTGCTTGAGACAATATCGGAAAAATCTCTGTATTATTATAGGTTGCCCAAAATTCAAGACTCGCTGTTCCTTGCAAAAGTTTACGAACACGTTCCGGTTCCTTCACACCGGGAAGTTCAACAAGAATTCGTCCTGAATTTTCCAAACGCTGGATATTAGGCTGAGTTACACCGAAACGGTCTATACGATTGCGAAGTACATTATATGAATTCGCAACTGCACTTTCAGCCTGTTCGCGAAGAACTCTGATAACATCTGCGTTTGTACTGTTAGGATTAATATCTGATCCCATAGCTTCATTGCTGAAGATATAGCTCAATCGACCTCCGTTAGACAATCTTTCGTATGCTTCGGAAAACAATGTGATATAATCGGCAGAACTATTCTTTTGTGCTTGTGAAGCCTCTGCCAATGCCTGATTGAAAATCGGATCTTTACTGTCCTGAGACAATGCTCGTACAACATCCTCAACGGAAATCTCAAGCATAATATTCATACCACCTCGAAGGTCAAGACCGAGATTTACCTCCTTATCCTTACACTCCTTGTAGTTGAATTTGATAAACCCAAGATTGTATACGGTTTGGGATTTCATGGAGTCCAGATAATTCTGCTCCTTTTCCGCATTCCCGGCTGCATATTTTTCAGCCTTTTTTTCAACCCTCTGCGTAACAAACGTAAATGAGAGCTGATATGCACAAGCAATTGCCAAAACAATCGCCAGTAATTTTAGCGCACCTTTATTCTGCATGTTGAACTTATTTTATTTATATATTTTTATTTACTTAAATTTGGGTACAAATGCTTTTGGTGTGCAAAACTAAGTAATTATTTTCCGAAATACAACACATATTAGTTGGAAAATGCGTTGTTTATATTTGAATTATTATCGGTATGTGGTATATTTGTTGAATAACTTTTACAAATAAATCAAACTATGACCACAAAATTTAACATTTTTACCACACTATTTTTATTTTTCGCTGTATCGGGTTCATTCGCCCAGAAACAGAATTTTCTGGTATTGGGAGACATGCACCATGACAGGCTTGAATACCATGATATGGAATGGCTTTCAAAAAAACCTGACGATTTGCGTCAAGTAACAAAAGAATACACAATATTCACAAAAGAAAATTGGGAAGATTTTTGCGCCATACTCGCAAAACGAGCCTCAACGACAAAACCTCCGGTATCAGCAGTGTTACAACTGGGTGACATTTCGGAAGGGCTTGCAGGAAATCCTCAGAAAGCGGTTGAAATGGCTAAGGGAGTGATGGCTGATGTCGAAAAGTCAGGTATTCCTGCTCCTTGGGTAATAACTAAAGGCAATCATGACATTACAGGTCCCGGGGCAGAAGAAGCTTTCAAGGAAATATACATACCTACATTTCAAAAACAGCTCAATGACCCTTCTATCACTTCAGCCAACTATGCATATAAAACAGGTGATGCACTGTTCGTATGTTTCGATCCGTGGGACCGAGAAGGCGATCCTTTACAAAAACTCGAAAATAATCTCAAAAACAACGATGCCAAATATAAATTCGTAATGGTACATGAACCGGTAATTCCTGTCAATGAAAGATGTTGGCACCTGTACCGCACTGACAATACCAAACGCGAAAAACTGCTGAAAATAATAGCTGAAAACAACGCAATAGTTCTATGTGCTCACCTGCACATTTACGCTGTAGTTAAACGTGACACTCAATACGGTCCTATTGTACAAATATTGGTAAACAGCGTTGTAAAAGACAGAAACCTGCTGGAGCCTAAAAAAGTCATTACGGAATATGGTTCATCACTTGCCAAAAACGTTCCACAATGGGAACCCAAATCACTCGAACAACGTATAAAATGGCTCGATGACGAAGCGGTGAATGTGACATATTTCAAACAAACCGATCTTCCGGGATATGGTATCTTGACAATAGACAGCAAAAAAGATAACATAACATTTTCATATTATCCGGCTTTCGGCAAAAAACCGTTTGACACATTTTCTGTCACCAAGTTAATGAAATAACGCAACTGTCATAATTCTACATGAAAGATATTGCCACAATTGCCGACACAATAGTCACTTCAAATAATATTGTGACAGATACTGTTACCTCTGCCACAACACATAAAATATTCTTACTCCGCATTCTTGATGAATATTTTCTGAAAATAGGAATGACTGCGGGATGGGCTGACACG